>NZ_NFKK01000016.1:0-65054 GCF_002160355.1 Butyricicoccus pullicaecorum | reverse complement strand
TAGAAACAACTCGCATTTATCTGCTCTCTACGGGTGAGGAACATGTAAAGCAGTTATCTCAATTAAGACTGATTTCATAAGTATATAAGACAAAATCTATATTTTGTCTCTAAAAGTACATATCATCACACAGTTTTCTTGATTATTAAGAATATATTATCACAATTTTGTTCATAATTCAAGGTTGGGATTGATTCTGAATATGCGGAAAAAGGCCAATCAAAAGTTACTTTTTGATTGACCTGTTTATCATGCCTTCTCGTGCGTATCCAAACGTGCAGAAGGCCTTTTTTATTCGATTTTTTCCATTTGTTATATAAAACCGCAAGTAACCGTAGACAAAATATAGATTTTGTCCTGTTTTGCATTTTGTCGGAATGATGCTGCAAAGTGAATTACATAAATAAAAGAGGATGAGAGGAGATTCAATCTTTGCGTGAAACTTTTTGGGATTATTGCCTGCGAACAGATAATCAAGTTTTATTGGCGCAGTGGGATGAGGCGCGAAACCTGCCGCAGACACCCAAGGCCATCAGCTATGGCAGCAAACAAGTTGTGTGGTGGAAATGTGATAAGGGTCATAGCTGGCAGGCAGCTGTGACGACTCGCACTGCAAATCACAGCGGATGCCCGTACTGTTCCCATCAGCGTGCATGGCCGGGAGAAACTGATCTCGCAACGTTGTATCCCAAGCTTATAAAAGAATGGGATTTTGCAAAAAATGGTGATTTGCAACCTGATCGGCTATTGCCCGGTAGTTCACGTAAGGTCTGGTGGAAATGTGCGCACGGTCATAGCTGGCAAGCTGTTATTAAATCTCGCGTACAGGGAGCGGGCTGCCCAGTATGTACTAATCGAACCATTTTATCGGAAGAAAATAGTTTACAGGTTACTCATCCCAAGCTAGCTGAACAATGGGATCATAAAAAGAATCGTTCGCTGACACCGCAGGAAGTTGTCGCGGGTTCCCATCGACGGGTGTGGTGGTTGTGTGAGCATGGTCACAGTTGGCAGGCATCTATCGTTTCCCGGGCACACAGCGGTGCAGGCTGTCCGGTCTGCGCGGGAAAGGTCGTCATTCCAGGAGAAAATGATCTTGCCAGCCAGTTTCCGCAGGTCGCACAGGAGTGGGATGCTGCGAAAAATGCACCGTTGACTGTGCAGCAAGTCTCGGCATACAGCAATCTGCGCGTCTGGTGGGTTTGCAATCTTGGACATGAGTGGAAAACATCGATCGCAGCGCGTACGCACAATATGACTGGCTGCCCATATTGTGCAGGGCGATTGGTACTTGCAGGTTTCAATGACCTGCAGTCCTGTTTTCCAGAGATCGCAATGCAATGGCACCCAACGCTTAACGGTTCGCTCACACCGGATACAGTCACTTATGGCAGCAAAAAGAAAGTCTGGTGGCAGTGTCCGGAAGGGCATGTCTGGCGGGCGGTGGTTTACTCGCGCACTGGGGCAAAGAAATGCGGTTGTCCGGTCTGTGCCGGACGTGTCAAGCAGCATAAGCAGATGAAATATCGGAAAATGATCGGGGAACAGCAGCTTGCCCCTGCTGGGTCACGTTTTGAATAGATGAAATTTTAAGAAGGAGGGCAATAATTATGCGATTAAAACGATTGATATCGGCGTTTATTACATGCGCGATGTTGATGACGTTTATACCAGCGCAAGCGTTTGCGGTAAATGATGCAGTGGAAGAACAAACAGAAACTGTACAGCTTAATGAAGAGCTGGTTGAATCGGATGGATTGGATTCGGCTGCCCCGGATACTCTGAAAACTCATATAGAGGATAAAGGGGAGAAATCTATTGCTTTAGGTGAGTCGATAACATTATCTGGAACATCAGGATGGGGTCATAAATGGGAAAGCAGTGACTCGCGTAGTGTCTCTGTTCGAGAAGGCTGGTGGGATCACTCACAGGCAGATATTACAGCTGAAGACTTTACTGAGGAGCCTGTAATCATTACTCATAAGTATAAGCCGTCGTTGGTGGGCGGTTGGAAAAGTGAATGTTGGGAAGTCACTGTCACATCACCCGCTGCGAAGTTCTTTGTCTTGAAGGCTGCTGGAAACGAACCGGAAAGTGGTGAAGATCAGGGTCAGGATAACTATTATCCGAATGCTGATGATACGATCGAGGTGGATGGTATCACCTATGATGAGACAACGGGTCTGCCTGGTTTCTTAACGGAAAAAGGATACGAACTGCTTCAGGATAACGATGGCGAGTACTTTGCACTCGGCGGGGAAACACCCATTGACGGTAAGCTGGTCGAGCAGCCTATCCAGAAATTCATGGATGCATTGTACGAGAAAGCTAAATTACAGGAAGACCAGGACATCGTCTGGTATGTTATGAAGGACCAGGAAGACGGATACCATGTAGATGGTTATGTCAGCAATATTCCGGTAGATGTTACGTATGTGGCAAATTACCCGGATAGTATAGAAGAAGTCGCATATACGGACGATACCGTTACAGGTTCGGACTATTCGATCCTTTCTTTGGTTGATTGTGGTTTCCAGATTCCTGAAGGATATGAATTTGCTGGCTGGAAATTGAAGAATTCGGATACTGATCCGGATAAGACTTATCGACCGGGTAGTAAATTTGCACTGAGACAAGAAGAAACCTTTGTTGCACAGTGGGAGAAAAACGAAGAACCGGTTGGATCGACGGATGGTTATTTCTATGTTCTAAAGCCTGGATCTCAAGATGATCCGACTACAACTGATCCGCAGCACTTTTATTATGTAGGTAAGGGTAGTCTCCAAGAAACTCCTGAAGAAAAGTTTGACTTTGATAATGGTGTAAAAGGTCAGATTAGCTCGTTCCCGAAAGATTGGCCTGCGGGTGCAGATGAGATTAAGGATGTTGTAGGCAAAAACTTTGAAAATGTCTTCTGGTATCGTGTAAGCCTTGAGAATGGTGCCAATAGCAATGATCCGGAGAACCCGGCGCTGCCTTCGAGTGAGGACGGAAAGAATGCTTGGCATATTGACGGTATCCTGATGCCGGAAGATCCGAATTATCAGGTGCGCTTTATCCTGAGACAGGATGAGACAGAGACCGTTCTTAATGTCTATGATATTGAATCTGGTACTCCGATTTCTGATCAGAACATTGCGGATACAGCAAATAAGGCACTGGAGATTGGCAAGCCCGGAGAGGGATATGTTGTCCAGTGGAAGACTGCAGACAATCAGATAGTTACCGATGAGCAGATCATCTCTGCTACAGAAAATGCGCAGGCGGAACAAGTTTTAGTATTCTATGCTGAGTTTACTGAATTAGTCCAGCCTGCGATGCCCACAGTACAAGATGCACTGGCAGTTTATAAGAAAACTGTAGTTGCTCCGGAGTCTGCTGAGCCTTTCCAGCCGACGGCCTTCCAGTTTAAGTTGGAAAAGCAGAATACTGATGGATACTGGGATGAAGTATCGAGCCTTACGGGTAAGCTGTCTACCGTGCCTGTTTCCCAGTCCGTACAGAATTTGACCATTGCAGGAACGACTGACGTGTTAGAAGCCGGTACGTATCGCTTGAGCGAAATTCAGACTGCGGAAGATTTGATGTCTTGGGAGGAAAACGATCGGCAGTTTGAATTTACAGTTACAGATGACGGTAAGATTGTTCGCGACGAGGAAGCAACGGTATTTGTGAACACTTATCTGGCACCTGATCTGTCGATTGAAAAGGCTCTGACCCTGGTGAACGGTAAACAGTATAATGATGGTCAGTCTGTTCAGTCTGGTGATGTACTGACCTATCAGATTACGGTTAAGAATGACGGCAATAAGGATGCCAGAGGCCCGTTTAATGTGACCGATTCCATGTGGAGCGGAAATGGTCTGCTTGATTCTGTAGAATTTACGAATGCTAATGAAGAGATAAGCAATAGCCCGGTTGAGGCTCATCCCATTTCCGGTGGTACGATTGTTGTTCAGGAAGTTCCTGCAGGCTCTCAGTATGTTTTCACTTATCATTACACCGTTCAGATGGCTGACGAAGGCAAAACTTTAAGCAATACTGTTAAGTTGACCTCTTCGGACGTTGATATCAATGACAGTGTTAATGTTGAGGTTGAAAAGACGCACTGCACGATTACTTATGAGTATCAGTCGGGTACGGCTGGTAAGCAGTTACCCACTGATTTGCTTCCCGCAGTTCCGGAGGCTCAGGTATTCCATGTAGGAGATCTGATGAATGAGGTGCCGGTACCCGGAAAGACCACAATTGAGACCGAAGATGGCACGTGGCAGTTTATGGGTTGGTATAGCGAAGGAATCCTGCTGAATCTGCCTGTCCGTATCGATAAGGACATGCATGTCATTGGTCTGTGGAATTTCTATGAGTACAACACCCATGATGTCAAGGTACAGTATGTTCTTGAAGATGGGGCTGACGAGGTAACTCTTGATAAGGCTACACTGTCTGCAAAGCATAATGCATCTTGGGAGGTATCGGTTTCCGAGACTGAAAATTTGGCGGATGTAAGCGATCTGGCCGTTGCTAGAACTGTCGAGAATAACGGTAAACATTATGCCTTCAAGGGATTCCAGGGCGGAGACTTGAACGGTAAGGTAACAGAGGATCTTACGATTATCGTAGTTTACGGACTGGATGAAATTGGCGGCGGAAGCGATCAGAAGCAGCCGGATGGTGTTCCGGATGGGTATCAGGCAACCGTAACCTATCGTGTTGTAAATGGTACTTGGTCGGATGGAACAGAGTTGGATCGCACTGAAGTCTTTGACTTGTACAGCTTTGATGACGTGGCAGCAAAGTGGGTACAGATTCCGAATGTAACGCTGGGCAATACAATTCCGACAGGAATGCTGGCTGATGCAAATTACGTTGGTCAGCGTGGCGCTTGGAGCGAAGATATTACTAGCGAGACTGCTGTAAAGGGAGACGCTACTTACATCTATCGTTTTGGTGATGCAGCTGCAGATGAAATTGTAGTTTACTATGATGACGACGGCAGTGGCTATGGTGAAGTTACTTCGGCACCGCGTCAGGTATTTACCGAAGCTGGTTGGCAGACTATTCCGGGCAGTACGACACGTGTACGCATTCATCTGACTGCAACAGCAGAAGATGACGGCGGTCGTACGTATTTTGACGAGTGGCAGGGTAGTTTGGTAGATAATCTCGATAGAGATATTACCGAAAATGAGAACCTGGATGTATGGGTTGAAGCTGAGATTGGCCAGACCTATACAATTATCGCTAATTTTGATCGTGATTCTGGCGGCGGTGCACACCATCCGGATGCCGGCGATGGCGACGATGATGACAACGATCGCGACGACGACACCGAAGAGATTATCGACGAAGAAGTACCTCTGGCTGAGACCCCGTGGCTGAACACGGAAGATCATTATGCGTACATCATCGGTTACTCTGAGGATGGCACCGTTCGTCCGAACGCAAACATCACCCGTGCAGAGGTTGCAACAATCTTCTTCCGCCTGCTGACCGACGAAGCACGCGATCAGTTCTGGATGACTTCCAACAACTTCTCCGATGTTCTGCCGAATGACTGGTACAACAATGCGGTATCTACCATGGTTAACATGGGTATCATTCAGGGTTATGAAGACGGTACCTTCCGGCCCAATGCAAACATTACTCGTGCAGAGTTTGCTGCAATCGCAGCGCGCTTCATGGCTTCGGGTTATGGTGTTGAGGATGACCTGTTCACCGACATTGCAAATCACTGGGCACGCGAGAGCATCAACGATGCAGCAATGGCTGGTTGGATCAACGGCTACGAAGACGGCACGTTCCGTCCGGATGCTGCAATCACCCGTGCAGAAGCTGTTACGCTGGTTAACAATGTGCTCCAGCGCAAGCCGGATGCAGACCACATGCTCGATAGCATGATCAAGTGGCCGGACAATTCGGAAGGCACCTGGTACTACGAGGCAATCCAGGAGGCTACCAACTCGCACGACTACGACCTGTTTGAGGACGCTGAGTACGAGACTTGGACGGCTCTTCAGGAGAACCGTGACTGGGCTGCACTGGAAAAAGATTGGGCAAATGCACATAGTGCATAAAACTAAATAAACAAGGAAATTTAAAGTAAAAACATAAATTTTCGAATCTGGGAGGTGGCAGGCTGATACAGTCTGCCACCTTGTCTTTTAAGCATATAAGTAGACTTTTAGAAAATAGATAACGTGAGATTAAGCAGGAGAGCAAAATTTTGAGGATGTAATAACGTTGAAAATTCATGTAGAGCACTGGCTCATCACTACAGCTCTGCATTTTAGATAGATAAAATTTTAAGAAGGAGGATGCGAAAGCATGAAAAAGAAACGTTTGCTTGCTAGCATCGTGACTGCTGCAATGTTGTTCACGATGGTTCCGTCCTATGCACTCGCTGACGATAGTACAGTTCAGATGATCGATCTGGTTCCGGCTACACCGACAGAATCCACACAAACAGATGTGCCGGATAGCACTGCGTGCACGATGACCGAAGGCTGCACAGCCGAAGTGCATCAGGATGGTTGTCCGGCAGCACAGCCGGAAACGCAGCCTAAAGAGACTGGGTGCACGATGCGTGAAGACTGCACAGCCGTAGAGCATGAGAAGGGCTGCCCGGCGGCAAAGCCGGTTGCAGATGAGCCGGAGACGGAAACTGAGCAGACACCTGAGCCGAAATCGGATGTCGTGGCTAAGATCGGTGAAGACAATTATACATCTCTTGACGATGCGGTTGAAAAAGCAGAGGAAGGTGCTACGATTGAATTGCTCGCTGATTGCCAACTGACAAAGGGATTTAATAAAACCCTCACATTTAAGGGCAATAAAAAAATTTCTATCCCTAATCAGCTGACAAGCAATGGTGAGGGTTGGATGTGTTTTGGACTTTATGATACTAGCCGAGTGCTTACTTTTGACGGTGTTGAAGTAGAATGGATGTCGGATGGTACCGCTCCGTGGCTGATGCTGTCTCTTTCTGGTACATTAAATGTAACGAATGGTGCAAGTCTGACGTTTATCTTTGATAGCAAAACTACCAAGACAAGAAATGCAATTTATATGAATGAAGGTGCCGTGCTGAATGTAACGAACGGCTCGACCTTCCAGATTCTTGGAGTTGGTACAAAAGGAACGGCAGGTCAGGGAATTCAGCTGGATAAAACTGCCCAGTCTGATATCAATGTAACAGGTGGTAGTACCTTTTTGATTGATGGTACAAACCGAGGTTATGTTAATAGCCCCAATATCTATGTAGAAGATTCGTCTTTTACCGTGCAGAATTGTACTTCCAATGCAGCCAATGGCGGTAATTTTAAAGCGGTTCGTTCGGAGGTGTATTACACCGATAATGCTGGACATGGCCTTTCTGCTGGAGATGTAATTCTTGAGGAGTCCACCCTGCTTTCTGAAAATAATGGCTTATATGGTGTCTATGTAAGTGGCGATTTTAAAGTAGACGGCAAATCTAAGCTGGAAGTAATTGGAAATTCCTATGATGGAGATTGTGCAGGTTTGAATCTTACTGCAAGCGTAACAAATGGCCTTGTGGAAAGCGGAGCAGAAGTTACAATTACGGATAACAAGTGCAGTGGATTTTCCAGCAGAGGTGTTTGTGAGTTTGAAGAAGGCGTTAAACTCACAATTATGAATAACGTAAATGATAAGGGAAGTACAAGTCATGGTGGCGGTATTTATAATACGAAAGATACCGCGCAGTTGATCCTTCCTTCGGACGCTGTTATTTATAATAACCACGCAGTTACTTCTGGTGATGATATCTATAATACCGGAACAATTACCTTTAGTAAGGTAGGTTCTGGTTGGACGTTAGATGATTGCGATGATGATATTACCGGTTGGTATGATGACAGCGAAGGCACTCGTTGGCAGGGACATGAGTCGCCGTATTACACAAAGGAATTTAGCAATTTTGATGAGTCGGGCGTTGCAACGATTACTGGAGCACTTGCGCTGAAAGCTGCGCATAGTCCGATGCTGACATTGACTTATGATGCAAATGGCGGCGCAGAGGACAATGAGGTCGAGACTTATACATTAAATGAAGGTGTAAGTTCGGTTGATGTCGAAGTAAAGGACAATATGTTTACTCGTGAAGGTTACACCTTTGCCGGCTGGGCTGATGCTTCGGGTAAGACATATGAAATTGGCAGCACGATTACGCTGGCTTCGGATTTGACTCTGTTTGCACAGTGGAAGCGTGATGTGGTTTGGGATGGCACGCCGGTTGGTAAGACGGCAACCCCGTTGGACGAGAATTATGAGTCTAATGTTACATTGTCTCTGCCTGCTGCAGAATATAAAAAGGCCGTGGACGTTGTCTTTGCGATCGACTGCTCCAGCGTATTGGAAAATAATTCTGAGGCGATGACACAAGCGCTGACGAACATGGTACAGGAGCTGGCTCAGAAGGATAATATCGTTTTGAATATCGGTGTGGTTGGATTTTCTCACACTGCAGGAGCTTTGGCAGAGCTTCAGGAAGTCAATGCAGAAAATGTGGATGACTTCATGGCAAAGCTGGCAGAAGAATTTGAAAACGTCTTGGCAGAAAAATCTCAGATCGTTCAAGATGGAGGTACTAATCTGCAGGTGGGCATTCGCGTAGCAAGACGGCTGCTGGATAGCGGCGAGGCCATGCCTCAGAATCGCCATCTTATTCTGATGACTGATGGTGCAGGATACTATTATTGCCGTAGTGATACGGAGGACACTTCTGTTTGTACGGTACATAATGGTGATCGTAAGCAGTGCTTGAATAATATGGACGCTACGGAAATAGGAGGCCGTACAAACGATTCCATGTATATGCGTGCCGAGGCGGACGATAAAACCTTTGGTGACTTCATTGCAGAACAGGGTAGAGCAATTGAAGAAAGTGCTGAAAACTCGTTCTCGCAGGAAGAGGCTGCAACGGCTCCTGATGAACAGTGTTATACAACGGCACAGGTGCAGAGTTTTGATGAGTATCCGTACCTAAATATGGAACGCGGTACCTACTTTGCGGCTCAGGAGTTGCTCAAAGTAAAGGATGCTGGATATCAGATCGTTACGATCGGATATCGCTATAAGCATGCGGATAGTTTACCGTCGTTAGGAGCTGTAAGTTCCGGATTCTGTGAATGGACCCAAACGATTGGTAATTACTATGTAGGTCCATCTAATAACGATTCTGCTGAGGAAAAATTGGCCGTACTTGAATCCATTCTAGGTTCGATTTCGAATGAACTGGGTCAGTTTGTAGATGCAGGTTCTCAGATTATCGATGAAATTGGTTCTGGCACGGATAGTCAGGGCAAGTCCTACGACTTCAACTTCATCAATGATGTCAATAGACTCAAACTGACGGTTGGAGATACAACGCTGAATGTTACCAAGGGGGAAGATGATGCGACCTATAACTTCGGCACTACGGAAGATCCGGATCAGTTTGTGCTGCATTATTATGCAGGCGGTACAGAATTTGACGGCGAGACCTATGGTGAGTGCTTCGTGCTGGATATCAATGTTCCGGTTACCGTGGAACAACCGGTTACGCTGGCGTATGCAGTTGATTTGACCAATCCGCAGAGTGAGCCGGGCACGTACAATCAGCTCAATACCAATAATATTGCAATTCTGTACCCGATAGACTCGGATGGCAATCCGATTACACCGGTTGAGTTCCCCAAGCCTGTAGTTTCTTATACTGTTGAAGAATCCAGCGGCGGCGGAGCGCATCACCCGGAGTATGACCCGGATGATGACAACGACCGCGATGATGATGACGAAGAAGAGATTATCGACGAAGAAGTACCTCTGGCAGAGACGCCGTGGCTCAACACGGTCGATCACTATGCGTACATCGTGGGCTATCCCGAGGATTATGTAACCGGACAGCCGACCGAGGATGAGAGCCGCTGGCCGGTCAAGCCGCAGGCGAACATCAGTCGTGCAGAGGTTGCGACGATTTTCTTCCGTCTGCTGACCGACGAAGCGCGTGACCAGTTCTGGATGACGACCAACAACTTCCCGGATGTTGCACCGGACGCATGGTACAACAATGCAATTTCGACGATGGTCAACGCAGGCATCATTCAGGGTTATGAAGATGGCACCTTCCGCCCGAACAATAATATTACCCGTGCAGAGTTCGCGGCGATTGCATCGCGATTCATGTCCTCGGGCTATGATGTTGAGGAAGACCTGTTTACCGACATTGCAAACCACTGGGCGCGTGAGAACATCAATGATGCAGCGATGACACAGTGGATTCATGGCTATCCGGATGGTACTTTCCTGCCCGATCAGGCGATCACCCGTGCAGAGGCGGTCACGTTGGTTAATAACGTACTCCAGCGCAAGCCGCATGCAGACCACATGCTGGATACCATGATCAAGTGGCCGGATAATCCGGAGGGTGCTTGGTACTACGAGGCAATCCAGGAGGCTACCAACTCGCACGATTATGACCTCTTCGAGGACGCAGAGTATGAGACTTGGACTGCCCTTCAGGAGAACCGTGACTGGGCTGCACTGGAAAAGGATTGGGTCAACACCCACCGTACCGGCGGCGAAGTAGCGTAAACAGTCAATCAAACGATTGATAACACACAAAAATGGAAAGAGGCTGACCTTATGGTCAGCTTCTTTTCATATTTATGGTGTTCATGCAATTTAGAGTTTGCAAACCAAAATTAAAAAATGCGCTATGCTATTTGTGTATAAATAACTGTGCAGAGAACGGTTAATAAATTTCTAATCAATCTACGCCTAAAAGCACATAAAATATTTCATACACTTATGTACTACTATATTATATGGTAAAATAAGAGGATGCTTTGTATTTAGGTCAGACTACTCAAATGAACAATGTTTTCAGGAGAAAAGACGGCTCGGTATGAGAAAGACTATAATGAAGAAGACACGTTTTTATTAGAAATAGCTAGATTGTCGATCTATACATTTGAAATTAAAAAACTTACAAAAAGTCAACAGAAATACTGCAAAGAATAGATGCATGATCGAAATAGGATTTTTGTAGGGCATGTATCTATAAATTGTTATATTATATTTAATTATAGGAAAATAAGCATCATATCTGTAAACACGTTGATCAGCATTTTATCGATGTTCAGTTCGGTCGGGTCAAGGTGAGTGAGAAGTGGATTATCGGATTGAAATACGATTCCCCCAGCTAATATGCTAATATATAGAATGCAGCGTCAGTAATTGGTGAATCAAGTGTTGATGAGTGCGGGGGAGTGGATTTGGGGTAGAAGATCTGCTTGGAAGATACATATACTGGAATTCGGTTAGATTCTTCTGTGGAGAACTCTTTACAGGGTAGATTACCGAGCTAGTGAGCTTGCTCTAGATGTAATTTCTATTGTCATTACATACTAAAAAGTGAAACAATTAGGAGTCTTATGAATTTAAAAGGTGCGTATGTAATTAGATATCTGAAGTATAATGCTATGGAACCGAGCACCTACCAAATAACAAAAACCCTCTGATGTGAGATGAACGTCACACCAGAGGGTTTTCTTATGCCGTATTAAATTGGTTGAGAAGATTGCATTTAGCTTAAATATCCATTGAGGGTATTCAGGCGCTCCTGTGCATTGTCCTTGGTAACGACAGCAGAACCGGAGTCAATAAATTCAGGCAGCGTCTCACCATCAATGAGTCTAACCGCTGCGTCAACCGCCTGATAAGCCATGTTATACGGGTCCTGCGCAGCTGCCATGTCCAGCTCACCGTTCAAAATGGATTCACATGCCGATTTTACGCCGTCAAAACCCAGGAAGATGGTATTTTCATAAGCCGGATTGGAAGCTGCGGTGCGAGCCGCTGCGATTGCCATATCATCGTTATTGGCACAAATGATAGCAATACCTTCGGGATGGGTCTGCATGATTGCTTCCATGCAGTTAACTGCTAGATCTGCAGTCGCGTTTGCATACTGGGTCTCTTCTTCAAGGAAATCTCCACCGTTTTCTTCGATACCTGCCATGAAACCTGCCTTGCGCGCTTCATTGGTCGGCTCGCCCTGTACACCGCAAATCTCGATTGCCTTAATTTCCGTCCAACCGGCAGCCTTTGCCGCCTCAACGGCTGCTTCCATGCCCTGTTTTGCAGCAGCTTCATTGCCCGTACCAACGAAAGTCTTAACTTCCGGCGCATCCGGGATATTGCTGTCGAGGGCAACAACCGGACGGGTTTCGCCTGCAATCATGGTCTTGACCGTATCCGGCTGCAGCGGTGCAATGACATACGCGTCAAAATCAGCCGTGCTGATATCGGTCTCAACCATAGCCATCTGTTCCTCGAATGCAGTTTCCGAAGTCGGGCCCTTGATGGATACTTCAACATCATCGTGCTCTTCATCATACGCCTTTGCACCTGCCTGAATGTACTGCCAGTATTCAGCAGATGAGGTTTTCAAGATAACGCTGATTTTCTTCACGTCGTCTCCTAAATTACCGGATTCTGCGGTCGACGTGCTGTCTGCATTGCCTCCGCATGCGGTCAATGTGAGCGCCATTGCGCCGGCCAGGGTTGCTGCCATCCATCTTTTTGCATACATAATCATACGCTCCTTTATCTTTCTACTACCATTTCACGCCGATACGTGAAAAATATCTTTTCGTCATGCTCATATCCTGATCGATATGAAACGAACATCTATACACCTTAGTTATGATTATTGAGTGCTGCCGAAGCCATTCGGGGTAGGAAAAAACGGTCTTTGCGGGGCGCAAAAATTTTGCAGATTACTCAGTTGCCATAATTGCCTGAACAGCGGTAGCCGTGTCCACCTTGGGAATCAGCTCATAGCCGATGCGGCCAGTGTATCCGCACTCTGCCAGGCAGGAGAATACCGCATGATAGTTGATTTCACCGGTGCCGGGTTCGTGGCGACCGGGTGCATCCGCAACGTGGATGTGTCCGATCTGGTCGGCATACGCACGGATGGTATCACACAGAGAGCCCTCGTTGAGCTGCATATGGTAAACGTCGTAGAGTACCTTGAGCATGGGCGAACCGATCAAACGAGTCATCTCGGCTGCCATCTGGGTGTGTGCGAGGAAGTTGCCAACATGGTCGGTCGTAATGTTGAGTGGCTCAAGATTCATGGCAATGCCGCTCTCCTCAGCGATTTTTGCACACTCGAGCAGCATGTCATACATCGAGCACAGCTTGACGGTATCGCTCAGATCATCATAGTGATTGACGACGATGCCGCCCTCGCCGAGTGCGTTGGAGTGGATGGTCACCGACTTTGCACCAATTTTCTGTGCAGCTGCAACCGACTTGCGCAGAAAATCCAGATACTTTTCCTTGTGGGTGGGGTCGATCAGAGAGTAGTCTGCATCACCGTTAAAACCCGAAATACCGATGCCGGCAGCTTCAGCTGCTGCCTTGACTGCATCCAGATCCTTATCGGTCCAGCTCCAGAACTCTACATATTCAAATCCGTCGTTTTTCGCAGCCTGAAAGCGATCCAGAAAAGGAATTTCGCTGTACATCGGCTCAATGCAGGCAGAACGCTCAAACTTCATAAGACACAAACCTTTCTTTTGATATGGAAATTGGGAAAATTGCGCGGCTACAGAGTGCCTATAACCGCGCGAGAATGAAGAGAAAAGAGATTGAATTAGCCGTTTTCAATTTCTGCAATGCGAACCGGACGGCCTTCCTTGAGCGACTTGGTTGCCGCAGCAGCCATCAATACCGGATACAGACCGTCTTCACCAGTCACCGGCGGCTGCTTGTCATTCACAACTGCATCGGCAAATGCCTGCATCTCGGCAACGAATGCACCGGTGTAACGATCGAACATAACCTTGTAGGCCACGCCATGCACTGCACCATCAGCAGTAGAGAGCACAGCCGTATTCGGGATATCATTCTGATCTTCTGCGCAGCCCTCAGAGCCAAAGACCTCGACGCGCTGGTCATAACCATAAACTGCCTTACGGCTGTTGTCGATAACACCGATTGCGCCGTTTGCAAACTTCAGCGTAACCAGCGCGGTATCTACGTCGCCAGCCTCACCGATGCCGGGATCGACCAGTACCGAACCGATTGCATTGACTTCGGTAACCTCGCTGCCAGCCAGGAAACGAGCCATATCAAAGTCGTGAATCATCATGTCATAGAAGATACCACCGGATACCTTAACGTAATCGACAGACGGCGGCTCGGGATCACGCGAGGAAATCTTGACAATGTTGACCTTGCCGACCTTGCCATCGCGTACCATGTCGTAAACTGCACGGTGGTTGTGGTCAAAGCGACGGCAGAAACCGATCTGCAGCTTAACGCCTGCTTCCTTGGCAGCATTGATTGCCGCATGCACCTTCGCGAGATCATAATCGATCGGCTTCTCGCAGAAAATGTGCTTGCCTGCGTGTGCCGCTTCGATGATGTACTTAGAATGGGTGTCGGTCGAAGAGCAAATCAGAACTGCCTCGATTTCCGGATCGTTCAGGATATCGTTTGCATCCTTGGTGCAATTCTGGATGCCATATCGCTTGGCAAACGCCTCGGTCTGCTCATTCATGAACGGGTCTGCGATGGTCTTGATTTCCATCTCCGGTACAAACATGGAGATATTCTTTGCATGAACCTTGCCGATACGGCCTGCTCCGATAATACCAACCTTCATTTTTATCTTCCTTTCTGAGTGATGTCACTCGTCCGAATTTGAGTTCTGTTTATGTGCTTTTACACATGTGTGTTTTTGTTGTCTCAATTGTATTATGGAAGACAATAAATGTCAAATAAAAAATTGCGTATAAATGATTCCAATTTTCCGTTCTCTTTCAGCACCGACCAGATTTCAGATGGAAAAATTCAGTTTTTCGTTCCAATTGATATAGAATCCTGTGAAATTGTGCATTTCACGATTTTATACGGTTTTTATTGTAGCCTCTGCACAAACCCCAAAAGCAAAAAGCACACAATATGTAATCTTTCAAGCAATATATTCGCTAATAATTCAAAATACCGCAAGAAAAAGTTTGATTTAATCCAGAGGGTGCAAAAGCACATATATTGTGCATGAAGTGTATGCATAGGATGCGATAGCATATTGGAAAAGCGGCGCAGCTCATCTGGGAAAGCGTCCAACCGTTTAAGAAGTACTTATATATGTAGGAGCAACTCGTAGAACCACAGACCAGGTGTCAAATCAGCAGTTATATGAAAGCTTATATTAGGTATCATTTAAGTGCTGAGATTATCGCATCGGCTATGGTTAATCGCTGTGTAACAAGTTGGCCTGACACGATTGAGGATAAAGGCCATGTAGATACCATTTATCTAGTTGTGCATGACATGTCAGAGAATATAAAATATAGATGGAGTATAATCAGGGAAATAAATGGTAAACTTGGAATTAGGCGGAATATACGGTAAGTGTAATAGTTAGCAGTCATTATTGGATGGATATCCCTTAGGTGATGGAACAGAAAGCAGAGGAGCTGGAAATTTACCTGGGATTATTCTATCCAAGAGGTAAACTAAAAAATGAAGCGTACCGGGTGCTGACTGAAGATGTGTTATTTAGTGGGGAGAACTATGAAATTGGGCATGAGGCTGTTTGTGTAGTTGTGCAAACTTTGCGTACCGAAGAGAATATTTATTTTATCAGTAAACTGTTTAAAAGTTATAAAAAAGAGAAGATCATGATATATCGTATCCTGTTGGTAGGAGGCATTGCGTTCACTTGTTAGCTGTGACACAGAGGAATATTGATGAATGGTGATAATTTAGGTTCGTTGCTTTGACGAGGAGATTGAGTAGCATGATATGTTGTTTTCCTTGTGCAAACAGTGAATGCAGTTTGAGGAAGTTGTGTATATCATATTTTTCAATAATTTTGGATGTGATTAGGGTTATTGCTGCGCAAGAAATTAACAATTTGTACCTGTGGATACAAAATGTCGTAGAGTCCAGTGCTAAACAAAATTTTAATATTTATTCCTAAAGATCAGGGGCTTTATGTCCTTAGAAATGCAAAGTATTATCGCTTACGTAATTTTAAGCTTTAGGGTATCATGCACTATGGATATTGATAAGGAGTTCATCAACAAAAATGAGAGAGAACGGAAACTGATTTTGGTCGGAAGGAATATGAATATTGCGTTTGCTGTCTCTTTGGTCTGGTGTGTTAGATGTGATGGTAGTTTTTGTACTGGTTGCACTGTTCTAATTCTTGTTAGTCGGCGATGAAATTTATTGTTTCTATGAGTTTTTTGTTCTGTGGTCGTTTGAACCGCTGCTTATATTCTTCGCGAACTGTCTGCAATGAAGACAAGAAGGGAATGTAGACATGGGAGCAACAAAATTTATTTGTCGGCAAACTATTCTAAAACGATAGAACAGAATGCCGTGAGAGATTACGTCTTAACTATGATGACACAGGATGCAATGGTTTTTATGATTGGGATGAATTGTCCTTTACGTTATGATATAGTAAATTAGTTGCAGCAAGGCATGACTTAGCAGAGAATGTAGGATTTTGCGCTGCAGGCGCAGAGTAAGTATATCTGTATTGAAGTAGATGAAAATGATGGATAATTTATTTGAGAGCCTATTTTATTATAGATACGGTCAAAGTAATGTGGTGAGCTTGTGAAGAAGCCTTAACGAATAAATCAAGATGGCCGTATATGGTGGGAAGTGTTTCTGGAGTTTTATGATCTGATGGATCTTGTCCAGAACCACTTGACAGAGTGAACTGTAGTATCAATTATTTTGGATATTGTTATGGTATAATTGCTCAGGCAAGGTGGCATTGGTCGGATCGTTTATAATATGTTGGATTTTACAATCATCTGTGAAGGTATGTTTGGCGGCATTATAACCGGAGGAGAAAGGAGAATCCGCAGATACTTATGAAAGTTTTGCCTAAAAATTGATCTTAAAGCTTGTGCAAAAAATAAATAGATTTCGTGTTCGGATTTTGCTATACTAACATTGTGATTAGGTTGTAACTCTTTGAGGCATTACTAATGACACCGTTTAACAGGTGTAATTATGTCTTGAAGGGTTTTTCTTTTGGAGTGATTCGGTAGTGCGTGTGATTAAAAATTGAACAACAATTTTGCGATCTGCGTAGACAGCGAGGGGGAGACCTGTATTGCATACGGAAAAGGGATCGGATTTCCCAAAACACCGTATGATATTACTGACCCGACCGTGATTGATCGACGGTTTTACGATGTGGATCAGAGATATCTGGCTCTTTTTAATGAATTGCCGGAAAAAGTGCTGCATTTCACAGTGAAATTGGTAGATATTGCGCGCAATGAACTGGATTATGAACTCAATCCCAATGTTGTGCTGACGCTTGCTGATCATATCAATTTTTGCATCCAGCGTGCAAAACAGCACATTTACGTACAGATGCCGCTCATTTATGAGGTAGAGCAGCAATATCCGCAGGAAGGCAAGCTCGGACGGTATGCGCTTAAGCAGATCGAACGGCGCTTTACTATCCAGCTCAATCAGAATGAGGCATCTGGAATTGCGCTGCATTTTGTCAATGCGCGCTACAATGCTAAGACCAAGTGCGATGTTGTCACCCAGTGGCAGCAGCGGTATGATGATATCTTGGGGGATACGGTCAGCATTGTAGAGGACGAAATCGGTATCGTGATTAACCGATCCTCGTTCAATTTTGCCCGGTATTCCTCGCATTTGATGTATTTATTGCAGCGATTGGGAACCGGTAATCTGCTGGATTCTAATATCAGCGAAATGTATCGCTCTTTGGGGACTGAATATCCCAAAATCACTCGATGCGTCGAGCTCATCAGCGAATATTTCCATACCAAATGGAATCTTACGCTCAGTGAGGAAGAAAAATTATATTTGTTGTTACATATTAACCGAATTTGTACGCGAGAAGGACTGTAATCATATTTTGAGCATTACCTTCCACAAAGACATGGTGTATTTTGCCATGTGCTTTTGTGGGAGGTTTTTTATTTGCCGCGGATTCCGGCACAGGTCATGTGTCCGGCTTGAAATAAAGAAATATTTAGGAGGAATTATCATGGCAGACAACAAGCAGATCGCGCAGCAAGTGCTGGCGGCGGTCGGTGGAGCGGGAAACGTGTCCTCGGTCACACACTGTATGACCAGACTGCGCTTCGTCCTCAAAGACCAAACCATCCCCAACAAGGATGAAATTAGAAAGATTAAGGGCGTTGTTGGCGTCAATATCTCTGGTGGACAGTATCAGGTCATTATTGGCAACTCGGTCGGCAATGTTTATCGCGAGATGCTGGCACTTGGAGGACTGTCTGACACGCAGAACGGCCCGGCCGTAAAACAGAAGGTCAATCCCATCTCGGCGGCGCTCGACTTTATCGCGGGCTGCATGACGCCGCTCTTCACTGCGATCATCGCAGGCGGTTTGATTAAGGTGCTTCTGGTCATCTTTGGTCCCACGTTGCTCGGCCTCATGTCGGATACGAGCGACACGTACATTTTGATGAACGCATTGGGCGACGCACCGTTCTACTTCCTGCCCATTCTGGTTGCAATTACGGCATCCAAGAAACTGGGCTGCAATTCTTTCCTTGCAGCGATGGTTTCTTCTATGCTGGTTTATCCCAATCTGATTACCTTGCTGAGCAGTAACACGCCGACCTATCTGTTCGGTGTCATTCCGGTCATGCATGGCAGCTACGCTTCGTCGATTATCCCGGCTATGCTGGCGACCATTCTGCTCAAGTATGTCGAGATTCTGGTCGATAAAATCACGCCTGACTGGTCGAAAAACTTCTTAAAGCCCCTGCTGATTGTCATCATCACCGCACCCATCACGCTGTGCCTGCTCGCACCGCTTGGCTTGATGATCGGTAATGTGCTCCAGGTTATCATCAACACCATTTATGGCTTTGCACCGTGGTTGGCAATGCTGCTGTTTGCGGGATTTATGCCGTTTATTGTCATGACCGGTATGCACTGGGCTTTTGTTCCGGCTTGCCTGATGTCTTTGGCAGATCCCGGTTTCGAACTGATGCTGCTGCCTGCTATGCTGTGCAGCAACACCGCTCAGGCCGGTGCAACCTTCGGTGCAGCGTTTAAGACCAAGGATAAGGACATCAAGCAGATGGCATTCCCGGCAGCAATCTCGGCACTGCTGGCTGGCGTTACCGAGCCTGCCATGTATGGCGTTACCCTGCGCCTGAAAAAGCCCATGATCGGCGCTTGTATCGCGGGTGCGATCGGTGGTCTGATTGCAGGTTTTGTAAACCTCAAGGCATTCGCATTCGCAACTCCTTGCTTGACCGCAATTGTTCAGTTTATCTCTCCCGAGGGCGGCAGCAATTTCATGTTTGCTTGCATTATCTTTGCAGTTGTTCTGGTATTGTCGTTTGTTCTGGCCTTCATCCTGACTCCGGCAAATGCAGAGGAGGCGGCCGATACGCCCGCAGTTCCTGAGACTACTCCCGCATCTGCACCGCTTTGTGATAAAATAATAATTGAAGCACCCATCCCGGGTGAGGTCATTCCGCTGGCCGAGGTGAAGGATCAGACCTTTGCCAGTGGTGTGCTGGGCGAGGGCTATGCAATTGTCCCGTCTGAAGGTAAGGTGTATGCACCCTTTGATGGCACCTGTGACAATCTGTTTGATACCCTGCATGCAATGGGGCTGGTATCTGACAGCGGCGTGGAGCTGCTCATTCATGTCGGTCTGGAGACGGTGAAACTCAACGGCGCACCGTTTACCGCGCATATTAAGAGTGGAGATACGTTCAAGAAGGGCGATCTGCTGTTGGAGTTTGACATCCCGGCCATTCAGGCTGCGGGCTGTGAGATCCAGACACCGGTCATCGTAACCAATGCTGAGGATGTAGGAGACATTTCCATCCAGGGACGCAATATCGTAATAGGAGGATAATAATGGTACTTTCCAAGGATTTTCTGTGGGGTGGCGCGACAGCTGCCAATCAGTGTGAAGGCGCTTGGGATCGTGACGGCAAGGGCATTTCGGTCTCGGACATCTGTACGGGCGGTAAGTTCGGCCAGAGCAAGCGCATCACGCCGGTGCTCGAGCCGGATACCTTTTATCCGAGCCGTGAAGCCATCCAGCATTATGACCGTTTCCGTGAGGATATCGCACTGTTTGCCGAAATGGGCTTTAAATGCTATCGTTTTTCTATCGCATGGACACGCATTTTTCCCAATGGCGATGAGGCTCAGCCCAATGAGGCCGGTCTGCGCCATTATGAGGAAGTCATTGACGAATGCCTCAAATACGGCATCGAGCCACTTATCACCATTTCGCACTACGAGGTACCGTTCGGTCTGACCAAAAAGTGCAATGCCTGGGTCAGCCGTGACATGATCGATTATTTCCTCAACTACTGCCGCGCGATTTTTACCCGTTATAAGGGTAAGGTCAAGTATTGGCTGACCTTCAATGAGATTAACAGTGCGTCCGCGCCCATGGGTGCGCTGCTTAATCAGGGTATTTTGAACGATCTTGAGCATCCGACCGAGTTCATGAACCAGCCGGATATCCCGCAGCAGCGTTATCAGGGTCTGCACCATATGTTCGTCGCCAGCGCACTTGCTGTGCAGATGGCGCACGAGATCGACCCCAACTACCGCGTGGGCAATATGATGATTTATTCGGCCAGCTATCCGCTGACCTGCGACCCCGATGATGTGCTGGCTTGCCAACATTACAACCGCCTGTACAATTACTATTGCACCGACGTGCAGGCACGCGGCGCATACCCGGCTTTTGCTGCCCGTATGCTCGAGGAAATGGGCGTCAAGCTGGATATCCAGCCGGGCGATGCCGAGATTCTCAAAAACGGCACGGTGGACTTTATCACTTTCTCGTATTACATGTCGTCCTGCCAGACTGCCAAGGATATTAAGGGCGGCGAAGGCAATATTCTGGGCGGCGTGCCCAATCCCAACCTGCCGTCTTCTGATTGGGGTTGGCAGATTGACCCCAAGGGCCTGCGCTATGCGCTCAATGACCTGTATGACCGCTACGGCCTGCCGCTGATGGTGGTAGAAAACGGTCTGGGTGCCAAGGATGTCATTGAAGCAGACGGCTCGATCAATGACGATTACCGCATCGACTATCTGCGTCAGCACATCGAGCAGATGAAGGAAGCGGTTAAGGACGGCGTCGATCTCATGGGCTACACGCCTTGGGGCTGCATCGATCTGGTCTCGGCTTCGACCGGTGAGTATGCAAAGCGCTATGGCTTTATTTACGTCCGTCGTTATGATGACGGTACCGGAGACTTTGCGCGCCTGAAGAAAAAGTCGTTCTACTGGTATCAGAAGGTAATTAAGACCAACGGCGAGGATCTAGCTTGAGGTCGTGATAAGCTCGGTTGCGATTGGTATTGCAGAGGATTTGACATGCATACAAAAATCATTTTTTTGGACGTAGATGGCACGCTCGTGGATTATCAAGGACGTCTGCCGGACTCAGCCCGGCTTGCTGTACGCCAGGCGCGTGCAAATGGGCACCGCGTATACATCTGTACCGGGCGCAGCCGTGCAGAAATCTATCCGTTCCTGTGGGAGATCGGACTGGATGGTATGATTGGCGGTAACGGAAGTTATGTCGAGGACGCAGGAAAGGTTATTTTGCATCAGATGATGACAGCTGCGCAATGCCGTGCAGTGGTGGATTGGCTGCAGGCGCGTGGACTGCCGTTTTATCTGGAAAGCAACAGCGGCTTGTATGCAAGCGAGAATTTTGCGAGCGGGGCTGCAGATGCGGTGCGGGAGTACAGCCGCCGCAAGAATGGCGATGACGGAACAATGACCGTACAGCAGGCATTTCCGGATATGATTTATGATGGCGAATTGTATCGAACGGATGTCAATAAAATCAGTTTTGTATTACGGAGCATACAAGATTATGAAGATGCAGCAGCTGCGTTTCCTGATTTAAAAGCGGGAACTTGGGGCGGAAGCGGAGAACGTGCGCTGTTTGGTGATCTGGGTATTAAGGATATCACCAAAGCCCATGCGATTGACACGCTGCTGAACCATCTACACGCCGACCGGACAGATACCATTGCCTTTGGCGATGCGAAAGTAGATATTCCAATGCTGGAATATTGCGCATACGGTGTCGCAATGGGCAATGGTGGTGATGAGATTCGTGCGATGGCGGATTTGGTCACAGATGATGTGGAGCAGGATGGCCTGCTGCATGCGTTTTGCCGGTTGGGGCTGATCTAACGTCAATGAAATTGCACTCCGTCTTGCTTAATTTCAAATGCAGAATTTATTCGGTCGAAGAGTATGAAATAGCAGGCGACGGAGTCGGAGATTATAAGCAGATTTTAGCTACGTACAAAGTATAGATTATCGTACTAGTCAAGGTCGATGAACATAAAAGAACCCTGGATTTTCCGCCATCGTGCTGATGATCGTGAAAACCAGGGTTTTGCTTGTTCAAGTAACGGTATCACAGTATAGCTGTAGTTTGAATCTGGGTATCAGGACTGGCTTTCAACCTGCTAAAGTTTGCTGTCGTTCCACGGTGCGCAATTGTGTGTCAAGACAAAAGAGTCAGTAAACCAAGAATGATGGTCGTAGTTATTTGCCGGTTTGTGCTGTGTGGCAAATCAAGTGTGAACTATGATGGCATTGACCCTGCTGGATACTGGGAATTAGAGTTTATATGCAGGGAGCGGACACTTATAGATTTTGATACTGCTGTAGGTAATGCCAGCGACATTCGTAGAGCGCTTGTTGTTTCCGGTGATGCTTAGATCAATACCAAAGAAGCACTTGTTGTTGCGCTTGCTGCAAAAAATTACCCGCGATATATAGCTGTAATTATGAATCGTAGCCTGATGAAACGGGGCTGTAGACAAATCGTAACACAGCGGTTCGTCGTCATTATAATACGTGTCCCTGTACGAAATGACGCGTCATCAGCGTTTACAGACATAAAATGATCATTCATAATTCGGTCCTCTTCTTAATTATTTTCTGCTAATGACATGGTGATATGATTGGGGGCTTGGGTAATGTAGATCTTGGCATCAACAGGCTGCTCACTCGGAATCACGACAACGTGTTTGTATTTGGGCTGTTCCTAAGCATGCTCAATGCGCTGGCGGTCGCCATCACAGGATAATCGGAAGATTTGCAAATAGTCCCGCTCGGGGACTTCCATGCTGTCGCGCATATACCACAGAAGCGTTTGCAGCCAAGCCGGAATGGTGGTCTGGATACCACGGGTGATGTAACGGGATTTTATTGGGATTAGCCCCTTATAGAAAAGTAAAAGCCGAAGGATTTTTCCTTCGGCTTTTATATTCGATTTGATTTGAGTGTTACTTTTATAATTGCTGTAGGCTATCTATGATTCGGATGATATGATAAAATCAAGTTATAATTTGAATGATACAAATTGATAGATAAATGTGATTTTTATGGGATTATTGTCAGGGAAAAGAGGATGCATATGCAGTTTGATTTACATGAAATCTGGGCAAAAACAGACCCATACCAATCCATTTTGACACACTCTATGCTCTCTGGTATTGTTGCACAGGTCATCGTTAGACACATGATTGCTCCGGGTTCGTTACATAGATTATCGGGTGCATTATCCTGCAGTACAGAGAAAGCAATCAATTGGATCGGGTATCTCGTTTCCCTTCACGATATTGGAAAGATTGAAGGACAGTTTCAGTATCGTTGGCCTGCAATGAGAGAAAAG
Organism: Butyricicoccus pullicaecorum; assembly: GCF_002160355.1. Taxonomy (NCBI): domain Bacteria; kingdom Bacillati; phylum Bacillota; class Clostridia; order Eubacteriales; family Butyricicoccaceae; genus Butyricicoccus; species Butyricicoccus pullicaecorum. The sequence goes on along the minus strand of NZ_NFKK01000016.1, from coordinate 41,305 downwards.
ATGGATCAGCAGGGCTTAAAGCCTGATTTTCCCGATCCTGAACCCATTCGTCATGAAAAAACCACCTGTCGATGTTTGCGGGAGCGTATTTGGAGGGAAGTTCCAAACCGCAGCATGGCAAAGTTTTATGCGAATCTTTTAGAGGCACATCATCAAGGAAAATTGGGTAAGGAAGGTGAGTGCCAAAATCAGTTCTGGAATACTTTGCAGGAAGAACTGGAATATCAGATGCGCATTCAATTTTTGCATTCGGAAACCGTGTGGCTGCCTGATCTGGATAAAAAAGATAGAGGCAGCGCAGGGGCCTTGCTGCTGGGAATTGTGATTCTATCTGATTGGATTGCCTCCAGCGATTATTTTGCACAAGCTGAAACTTGGTTTTGTCAACCGGATGCGCAGGAGCACGCAGTGCATCTTGCTAAGACGTTTTTGACAGTCAGTGGGTTAGAATCACAGCCTGCGGAATGGGAGCAAGAATTTCATCAGGTTTGGCCGAGTATTTCAAGAGAAGGAATGCGCGGTCTGCAAGCAGAAACCGAGATGCTTTTCAAGCAAGCACAGGAACGAATATCTGTTGTGCTGCTCGAAGCGCCTATGGGGGAGGGGAAGACAGAAGCCGGTGTTTATGCTGCCCTTCAGATGGCGCGGCAATGGGGAAAATACGGATTCTATGTTGGACTGCCCACCGCAGCAATATCCAATCAAATGGTTGGGTGTATGCGTACGTTCTTGCAGATGCATCATGCATCGGAACCAGTCAGGCTGCTGCATAGTATGGCGTGGCTGAGTGATGAGAGACAACCATCCTTTTGCCCGGACTTTGATACAGAAGAAGAACGCTATGCTTGGAGATGGCTGCTCCCTGTGCGGAGAGGATTGCTGGGAACTTATGCTGTCGGAACGGTAGATCAAGCGATGATGTCAGTTCTTCTTGTGAAATATGGCGTTTTACGTTTACTCGGCTTGGCTGAAAAAGCGTTGATTATTGATGAGCTTCATTCTTATGACGTGTATATGAGTGAGATTCTGCACCGGTTATTGGAATGGTGCAAAGTGCTGGAGATACCGGTTGTTCTGTTGTCTGCAACACTTCCACCTGAGAAAAAGACGCAGATGCTATCTGCTTATACCGCGGAATCAATCCCTTCAAGCTATCCTGCCGTGACGGCCATTACAGAGTCTGGTAAAGTGCTGGTGCGCACGATTCATCACACGGAGAAGCAGCAAACCGTATCTGTTACGCTTTGTCCTATTCTGCATCAGGCAGAACAGATTGCCGCATATGCCAAAGAATTGGTACAGGATGGCGGCTGTCTGTGTATCTTACTGAATACTGTACAGCAGGCCCAAGAAACTTTTCAAGCACTCAAATCCATAGGCTTCGATGGAGAGCTGCTTTTATTCCATGCGCGTTTTCCGGCAGAACAGCGCGACCAGATAGAGCAGCGCTGCATTAGACTCTTTGGAAAAGAGAAATCCATGAGACCCCAAAGAGCCATTCTGGTGGCTACACAGGTCGTCGAGCAGTCTCTGGATGTGGATTTCGATCTGATGATGACCGCGATTGCTCCGATAGACCTTGTGCTCCAACGGCTTGGCCGAATGTTTCGACATCAGGATACGCCTCGGCCGCCTCATATCACGGTTCCAAACCTTTATGTTTTGATACCTAGTTTATCGGAACTGTTTGGTGCAGATGGATTTGTCTATCCAACGTGCCTTTTACAACAAAGCATTCATCTTTTGGAGCAATATAGATCAATTCGCATTCCGGAGGATCTGCCTGTTCTGGTAACACGAGGATATGACCCGCAAGCCGCACCGCCTGAAGAACTCAGCAGTTGGATGGAACACCTGATCGAGGATCAGGTGAAAGCTGCGGCGAGTGGAAACTATTTGATTCATGAACCCGGAAAGGGATATAGTCCGATTAAGGAATCTGAAAAAATTCAGTTTGACGATTTGGAAAGTAGCAGCTACCTCTCGGCTAAGACGCGATTGGGAGAACCTACTGTTCGGATTGTACTTTTGCCACCGGAGCGTTTTGAGTATTTCTGCAAAAAAGGTGAGAAACATGGTGGTCGGACTGTTCTGTCAGTGGTCAGTAAGGAAGAGGCACGAGAAATTCTAAAGTCCAGTGTCTCTGTACGAGCCAAGCCTCTGCATCCTGGAAATCCAGATGTGCTTTTTGGGAGGAGACTGCTGGAGGGTGTTCAGATTTATCCAGCTGTCATCGACAAAGACGGAAATATGCAGTATACTCAAATTAACGGCGCAGAAATTATAGTAAACAAAGAGTTGGGTGTAACCTTTAAGGATGGTGATGTGAGTGAGCGCATCGTTTGACATCTTGACACAGCCATGGATTCCAGTTGTTGATAAAAACGGAATTACACAGGAAATTGGTCTGTTGGAAGCACTGGAACAGGCACATGCATACCAAAGTGTTCGGGATACTTCGCCAATGACAGAGTACAGTGTGTATCGGTTTCTGATTGTCTTTTTGATGGACATGCTCCGCCCGGAAGACGATGATGCACTGGATGGACTGCTGGCGGAAGGTCATTTTGACCCGGATGTGATCCGGGGATATATAACCATATGCGAGCAAGAAGGTGTTCGTTTTGACCTGTTTGATCCGGAAAGACCGTTTCTTCAGACCACCTACCGAAAAGACTGGGACCGAGAGCCCAAATCGGTTACCGTTTTAGATTATTCCATTCCAAACGGAAACAATCACATTCATTTTGATCACAAGCGAGTGAGTACTGTTTATACGCCGGGCGAGGCGCTGCGGATGCTGTTTGCCGCGCAGATTTTCTGCACGGCTGCCGCACAAGGTTATCCCTCCAATGTCAATGGTGCACCGCCGTGGTTTACCCTAATCCAAGGACGAAATCTCTTTGAAACTTTGGTCTTTGGCATGCTTGAAACCGATCGGATTGAGCTGCCGTTGGATTGTCCGCCTGTACTGTGGCGCAATTTTAATGAAGTGACGCCAAAGCAAAAGGTCGCTCGAACATCGTGGTTATTCGGCATGTATTTTCCGGCCCGGAGAATTCATCTCATCCCCAGCGAGGATGGTCATAGTGTCTTGGGTGTGTACTTCAGTCAGGGCATGAACTACGAAGTGACCGATGCATGGGAGGATCCGCATGTTACATATCGAATCACGCAAAAAGGACGCTTTAATTGGAAGCCTTCCGATGACGAAACAATCTGGCGTAATCTGACCGATTTGATTGATACAAAGGGCAAACGTGCACCGCAGATTGTAGCGCAATATGAAGATCTGGACACTTTTGATCGTCCTTTATCCCTTACCCTTTATGGGGTTCAGACCAATCAGGCTAACTATATAAAGGCGCAGCGGCACGATCTCCAGATCCCCAAGCAGTTACTGGGTAACGAAACTGCGCTGCGATTTATCACTGGATATATTGCGCAGGCTGAGCGATTGGGGCGAGCACTGTATAAATCTCTTATCGATAAAGAAATTGCAGAAGAGAGCCGGCTGCAAGCCAGACAACGATATTATGCATTTTGTGAGCGGCTTTTGTGGAAGCAGTTTGATGCAATGGTGCAGTCTGATTTTAATTACGAGAGCAGCTCCCATATTGCGGTCAGTGCATTGTGTCAGGAAGTAGCCAAAAGTGCTGATTGGATATTGGAGCAGCTGACATTGCGCGGTAAAACCATGCTGCAAGTCATGGACAATCAGCAAAAAATCCTTGGAAAAGAAATTGCGGCCATGAAAAAGGAGATGAAACGATGACCAAAGCAGATTGGGACAGCTTTTTTCAGCGGTTGGATGCGCTGCCCAAGGGCGATCGGGTCGCGCTCAAACGAGCGGTCGGAACCATGCTGTATCAGGCGGATGGACGTACCGTGCGTATCTTTTACCAGTGTTTGCCTTATGCGGTTGCTACTTGGCAGGAGGATCGTATTTTCGCAGCAGCTTGTCTGCACTGCCTGTGGGATGCAGAAGTCAAGCGCCAGCCGATTGAGCAGATTTTTTACCAGCTGGGACGAGATCAGGATATCTCAGAAAGTACAGGGCATCGTCTGGAAACCTTGCTCGATGTGTCATGGGATGAAGATGGCTTTATGCTGACCAAATTGGTTCGACTTATCCGATTGGCAAAATCCAAAGGCTATGCAGTCGATTGTCAGCAGCTGCTGGAAGATCTATTCTATTGGAATGGAAAAAAACAAAGTGTACAGCGCAAATGGGCGCGGGCACTGTATCGGAAACCGGAAGATTCATCGGATGTGCAAGAAGGAGAATGATTTATGTTATACGAAATTCACATGCTGAAAAACTATCCGCCTGTCAATCTGAATCGGGATGAATCCGGTGCCCCCAAGTCCTGTATGTTTGCAGGGACTACCCGCGGTCGTGTATCCAGCCAATGCCTGAAACGAAGCTGGAGAACGTCATCCGTACTTTCCGAGGCAATTGGCGCAGAGCATTTGGGTATCCGAACCCGTAAACTTCCTCAGCTGGTTGCTGAAAGACTGACCGAACTTGGTGTCAGTCAGGAGTACATTGACGCGGTATTTCAAAAAATCAGCGGATTTGGAAATAAAGAGGGTAAAGAGAATAAAGACGGCAGTTATACTGCACAGATCATCTTCTATGCACCGGAGGATATTCAGGCGGTTGCGGATGCAGTGCATGATATGATCAAGGACTGCGCGTCTGTGAAAGAGGTAAAGGCATTGAAGGCCAAAGACCTGCAGGATGCCGTGAAGGGTGCGGATGTTCGTCCGATTACGTTGGATATGGCGCTGTTTGGCCGCATGGTTACTTCCAACGCATTCCGGGATGTCGAGGCCGCTATGTAGGTTGCGCACGCGATCTCAACCAATAAGCTGAACATGGAATCCGATTACTTCACGGCAATGGATGATCTTCTGAGCGGTGCAACCATGGAGGAAACCGGATCGGCTATGATTGGTGATACAGATTATAACGCATCCTGCTATTATCTGTATGCTTCGCTGGACACCGATATCTTGCGCGACAATCTGAAATATACAGAGGATGCTGATGAGCTGATTCGGACAGCGATTCCGGCTTTGATCCGCACAATGGCACTGACCAACCCTTCGGGCAAACAGAACAGTTTTGCCGGAAATGTACTTCCCAGTGCGATCTTAATTGAGTGCAAGGAAGAAAAGGTACCAGTCAGCATGGTAAATGCCTTTGTGCGCCCGATCAAACCGGAGCCGGCGAACGATTATGATCTGGTCAAGGGCAGCACTCAGGCACTGGTGCATCAAGCCGATACCATCCAGAATAGCTTTGGTTTACATGTCAAGCAGCGGATGTGGTTTTGCCCTATGCATGCGTCCATCACACCGGCGTGTGAAACAACGGTGTGCAAGACACTTCCTGAACTGCTCGAACAGGTCGCCGACACGCTGGCGTGAGGCAGCTATGATGGAAAAAACATTACTTATTTTACGGCTGGAAGGCGCTTTACAGTCTTGGGGCGATCATTCCAAGTGGGATACACGCGACAGCGGAGATTTTCCGAGTAAATCGGGTATCGTAGGGCTGCTCTCCTGTGCATTGGGACTCGAGCGGGAAAACCCGGAAATCGCCGAGCTGTCTGCAAACCTGCATATGGCAGTGCGAGCAGACCGTCCCGGTATCCGTATGCTGGATTTTCATACCGTGCGCAGCAATCCGCTGTATAATGCCGAGGGAAAGCCTCGGTCAAGCAATACTGTGGTTTCGCATCGCTGGTATTTGCAGGACGCCAGTTTTCTGGTGGTGCTGGATTTGCCTGAAATCTGGCAAGAGAGGGTTATCAAAGCGCTGCAGCATCCTGCGTGGCCGATTTATCTGGGACGTAAGAGTTGTGTTCCGTCTCGTCCGGTCTTGGAAGAAGCGACCACGGCTTATACTGATCTGATGGATGCGATTCGGCGCTATCCGGTATGTAAGCGAGATGGAGATGATACGGCACCACAATCGCTGTCCTATGAATGTGAGATTGCAGCAAGCGGAACGGCGAGCTATACCCGCTCGGATGAACGGATATCCGGTGGACGCGACTTCGCGCTCCGTTCGGTATATCGCGGTGTAGTCACCATGGAGGTGCAAGATGTATCTGACAAAAATTGATTTGCTTCCTCATCACAGGGATATTCAGCGGCGCCTAGGCGACTGCCAACAGTTCCACCAGATGATAATGGGACTGTTTGAAAGCGATCGCAAGGACGCACAGGTGCTGTATCGCGTACGTCAAGACCGCAATGCTTTGGCAGTATATCTCTATTCCAGTCGCCCGGTGAACCGGGATCGTGTGCTTCCTGGGATGCACTTTTGCGGACAACGTGATTTGACCCCGTGGTTGGAGTCGATGCAGCAAGGGCAGGTCTGGCACTTTGATTTGTTGGCTTCTCCGACCAAAAAAGTAGCGCAGGATGGTCGGAAGAACAGCCAACGGTGTATTCTTCGTACCTTAGACGAACGTATTGCATGGTTGGCTCGAAAAGGTGTACAAAATGGCTTTCAGCTGCTGAATTGTCAGGAACTGGAGGGTGGTCAGTTAACCGGTCGGCATACGCAGGAACGCGGCGGACGGATGTATTTGGATCAGTACCACTATCAGGGAACACTTCAGATTATCGATATCAGACAATTTCAAAAAGCGATTCAAGAAGGAATCGGTCCGGGAAAGTCTTATGGTTTGGGGATGCTATTACTCAATCAATAATATAAGACTATCTACTGAGTTTTAGAATTTTTTTCGGAATAAAACTCGGTGAATCACAGTGAAAATCGATCAAAACTTAACTTGATTCCAGTGTAAACCCCACATGCGTGGGGATGAACCGGAGCCGCGCCTGCACTTTACGGACGAGGAACGTAAACCATACATACGTGGGGAAATTCCAAAAGAGGTGGCTCGGAAAATGAAAAATCTACAAGAATTGCCAAAATTAAAAGATAGCATGAGTTACTTGTATGTAGAGCATGCAATCATTGAACAGAATGATGCAGCGATTATCGCAATACAGAAAAATGGACGGACACCCATTCCAATCGCTGCAATGACATGCCTGCTATTAGCTTCAGAGAACCCATGAAACAATCCGGATAACCTGTGGAATGGGACAGGATTTTTGCCGAAACCTCGGCAAAATATGTAATCCGTCAGGTTCAAGTCCTGAGAAAGTGCAGAAAAAGAAAAAGCACCGATTCAAACGAATCAGTGCTTTTTAATGGGTGCAGGGACAGGACTTGAACCTGCGACCTCCGGGTTATGAGGATTAAGTCGCAGGTGTTTTTTAACTTTTTTGGACGAGAAACAGTGTTTATAGTGTAAAGTGAATGTATTTCCATCTTTTCTGTCCATAAAGTTTTTTGCGTATTTTCTTGTTAGGGGTAGGGGAAGGGGTCAGCAATGTGTCAGATCATGAATCTGCTCTTCTGACCATAAATCATTCTCCCAGAAGAAAAACGCATCTTTTCGCTTTTTGAAAATTCGAGTAGGTTCATCTGAATTATCATAGATATGGCAGATGTCGCATACGGAAATCAGATCAGGCAGCAATGCTAATGCTTTATGGTATCGGCTGATAATTTTGTCGCTTGGAACATCATGTCCGCCACTTAGAACGCGGCTACGAACACGTGCGACGTTAATTTGTGGATTGCAGGTCAATACATAGATGCAGCGGATAAAATAGCCCTGCTCTTTTGCTCGTTTTAGAAGCAATAGATTGCGGTCTGTCGATAATACAGTTTCAAAGGTGAAAGATTGTTTATGATCGATGGCTTGATTGCGCAAATGTTCTGCCAGCTTAGCTGCTTCCAAGTCGGTGCAATGTGTGCTGCGTTTGATATCATCGGCATTGATATAAGGGTCGATGACTTTAGCAAGTCTGGTAACAGTGCTTTTCCCGGAACCATTTGGACCAGCAAATACAATAATTTCAGGCTTTTTAGACATATTCGCGTCTCCCGTCAGGATACTCTAAAAAGACTTTTCCAGTGGCCTTGTCAAAACGTGCGATAGGCTCTCCGCGTGCGATTTTTAATTGCTTTTCGAGATCAACAGCTTTTCGGAAGCGCAGCGTCATCTCTTCATCGGTCATGCCTAATGTCCGGTCAAGATTGGATTCTAACATAATAAACACCTCCGTTTATATTTTTAGTATACCATACTTTAAAGAAAATAGCGATAGAGTATCGTAATATAAGTGATAGGCAGAGGATTTGAGGATTCCTCTGCCTATCAGGGAACTATTCATCCTCGTCTTCCAGCAGATCGATGATCTCACCAATCACAACCAGAATGGTACCCAGACCCATAATCTCACCTCCATTTCAGATTTAGTAGGCGTACAGCAGCTCGGCCGCTGCTTCGTGCAGCAGTGCCGGATTATACAGCAATTCCTCGATTTCGCACGGGTCATACCCCAGATCGAGCAGTGCCAGCACTTCATCTTCGGACACGCCCATCGACTTGGCCGTCTGAATCAGCAGGTCGGTCTGTCCATCTATTGCCTCCGGCTCGTCCACTTCGTCGAACCACGACAGCATGCGAAACCGTGGATTACGCCAAAAGTGTTCCATGCTGTGATTCGGATTGAAGTGCCCGAAACTGCGCTGGCCTGTCCGATCAATTTTCAAAATATCGCCCTCTTCGGTATGGATTTCTTCCCGGTGGTGCAGGCGCAGCTTACGCATCGCCCGCCGCAGAATTTCTTCGGTCGAGGCATACAGGTAAAAGCCACCGAAGTCGAAGATTGCAAGCGGGTTATCGCCACGGACAAAATATAAGTTGTCGTCCCGGTCGAGAAGCGTAAAGACAAAAGAGCCCTGAATTTTCTCCGCCACCGCGCTGATGGTCGTGAAGTCCAGGGCTTTCTGTTGTTCGAGCAGCTGTACAGCGACATAGCTGTCGGTCTGAATATGAGTATCCGGCAGCTTCTCGGTCTGTCGAAGCTCTTTGTCGTTCCACAATACGCCGTTGTGCGCCAAGGCGAAAGAGTCAGTTGACCAAGGATGGTTATTGTAGTTGTCTGCCGGTCTGCCTTGAGTGGCAAGCCGGGTGTGTCCCATGACGACACGAACCCCGTTGGGTACATGGAATTTGAGCTTATGCGCGGCGAGCGGGCGCTTGAACACTTTGATGCTGCCGCCAAAGTTGTAGGCGATGCCCGTCGCGTCCGTGCCGCGCACTTCACATTCTTTGCTAAGCACCTGTAAGATGTGGTTCTTTTGCCGTGTTGTCAGGGCATTTTGATAGTCAATCAGTCCAAATAGGCTGCACATCATTCGTCCTCCTCGTACATAACAGGGTCATTTTTGTAGAGATTTCGCTCTTTTAAGTACTGAATGAGTTCCGGCTCGCGAATCCGGTCAAGGAATCCATGCCATGACAGCTCCTGCAATTCCTCGTCAGACAAAAGAAGAGCCACGTCGCAGATGGCATTGACCAGCTGTAACGTGGCGATCAGGGTATTATATTTGAGCGTGCCTCGGAAAATCCGGATTTCTACGGTGTCTTCGTTTGTGAGATTCACGGCGGTATAGCGTCCAGCACGGGAGTCCTTCGCCGACTCCATCACAGCTTTCGGCGATAATTTCATGCCGTACCGTGCTGCCCAGCGGTTGATCTGTCGCTCGGTACGTCGGGAGAATCGCAATAGCTCAGTCCAGAATTTCTCGACGAAGTATAGCAGTCGAGCAATGGATAATTCCTGCTCCTGTTCGGTTTCGCCGAAAGCAGCGCGGGAGATGTGAACGTGCAGACCGCAAGTGGTAGTGCGGTGGCTGAGATATCCGAGTTCGACTGCCTTGCGCAGGACGTTTTTCCAAGGCATCTGTTCTAGGTGATACTGCAAGGTCATCGGATGGGTAACCAGTTCCATACCGCAGTCGAGCGATCCGTCGCTTTTAATGTACAGATTCTGCGCATCCTCGTTGGCAACATTTAAGATTTCGCCGGCATTCTTGCGGCTCTTGCCATTGCCGTCGATTTCCAGTTCAACGCCGAAGAAGCGTTCATTGTCGCGCTCGCCATGGAAAATCAGCCGCGGTGTATAGCTGTAATCGTGGATCGTCGCCTGCTGCAAACGAGCTTGCAGGCAGTCATAGCACAGCGGCTCGTCCTCGTCGTCATCTTCATAGTAGGCATCGCTGTACGAAATCACGCGCCCGCAGCGTTCACAGTTCGTATAATGCCGCTCGTAGCAGTGCTCACACAGGGTGATGTTCTCGTCTCCGTGATCGTCCGAGACGAACAGCCGCTCTCCGCAGCAATCACAAACGGTGGTATAGGTATCTACACAGTCCGGGCACAAAATCGTGTCTGCAACCATCGTGCAGGCATCCGCCGGGACTCGTTCTCCGCAGCGCTCACAGATATAAGTCGTCTCTTCCATTTTCAAAGCCTCCTTTTAGTATTCGTCTGCTAATAACATGGTAATGTGATCGGGATCTTCGATGATGTACACCTTGGCATCAACAGGCTGCTCGCCCGGGATCACGACAACGTGCTGGTATTCCGGCTGCTCTTGAGCATGCTCAATACGCTGGCAGTCGCCATCACAGGACAAATGGAAAATTTGCAGGTAATCCCGCTCGGGGACTTCTATACTGTCGCGCATGTACCATAAGAGGGTTTGCAGCCAAGGCGGAATGGTAGCCTCAATGCCACGGGTGATGTAACGGGGTTTCACTGAAATCAGCTCCTTTGAGATAAAAGTAAAAGCCGAAGGATTTCTCCTTCGGCTTCATGATTATAATATATATTTTGTCAAATGCAAGAATTACTTATATTTTCTGCTTTTGTTTGGATGATGATTAAGAAAGATATAAATCATATTAAAAATTAATGTTTCTCATTGCTTCGCTGGGTAAAAGATTCTCGGTTCACAGATCCATGGAGTGGGGCATTTATGATTTCGCTTGTGCTTTTCATTCAGATATACAAAATCACTTTACTGTTGGCTTCTCCTCTATTGGACGAATAGAGGAGAGGTTTTATGGTATTTAGTTTATGAACTGTCACTGCTGAAATGGGATTTTGAATGTGTAACGGTAACATTATATCTTGCGCGTGGTCAACTAGAAAGATGGAGTGAACTATACTGTCATTTGAATAAATACATAAAAAAGATTATAATAATGGCAGAAATGCCGATAAGAACATGTTTTTATGTTTGAGCACAGGGGGAACTTAGTGATGGCAGATCTAAACTGCAAAGAGCTTATTATATATATCAGAGAAATCACGGATGAAGAAAAGCATGCCCATAGAGAGATTGAAATCGATTATATTTTGTATGGAGCGGCAGAGCTGGTACTTTCAGGCGATATTTTCCATATGAAAAAGGGAGATATTATACTCATCAACTCCAACAAACTGCATTGGTGGAAGCATGCAGAGAAATGCCTGATCTGCCGCATTTTGATTTCCAGCAGTATGATGGAGGAGATGCTGGGTCGGCGTCCAGTCAATTTCTGGTGTAATAGTGTGACCAATTCCGTACAAGATGTGCATCAGTTGCGCGTGACGCTGAATACACTCATCAAGAAGTACCGAGCGGCTGGCGAGCGCAATTCATTTTCTCTGGAGTGTGCGAAGTACTCACTGCTGGATATTTTGTCGGAAAACTTTTTGCTGGAGGCGAACGAAATCAGCACCGAAGACCAGAGAATCCAGCAGACACTGGATGATATCAATAATCATTATGCAGAGAGACTGTCACTCACGCAGATTGCAGATCGTTTGTATCTATCTGAGGCGTATCTGTCCAGATTGTTCAAACAGACGGTGGGAATGAATTTCCGGGAATATCTCAGCCGCGTACGCCTCAATCACGCGGTGGAGAGCCTTCTTTACACCTGTAAAACGGTGACGGAAATCTCCATGGAATGTGGATTTGAAACGCCGTCTGCCTTCAATAAGCTCTTCCAGAGAAACTATCAATGCTCTCCTTCCGAGTATCGGAGACAAATCCGGAAGCGGGCATCCGACGCAGAAAAAAGCGACATAAGTGTGATGGAAAAACTGGACAGCTGGCTGAAAGATCAGGCAATCCCTGAAGAGCGAGCGCAGACAGAGGTGCAGCAAATTGAAATTGACCGTCAGAGCGGCCGACCGCTGCAAAATAATACGATCAGCTGGATCAATTTCGGTACCATGTGGGATTTGCTGCAGGCAGTGCTTCAGGAGCAGCTGGTGCGCATTCATCGGACATTGGGAGTCCGGTATGTGCGCTTGGGGAATATTTTCAGTCAAAGTCTACACATTCGACAGGGAAATCAGTATACATTTGCGCTGATGGATACCGTGCTGGATTTTATTGTCGATAATGGGATGATACCGGTGTTGGATCTGACAGTACATTTGAAACGGGCGTATGCAGATATTGGAGAAGACCTGTTTCGTGAGGAAAATCAGGTACCCTTTCAGGATTTGAGGGATTGGAAGGTTTTGCTGGACACCTGTCTTGCGCATCTGGCCGAGCGTTATGGGCGAGAGTCGCTGGAAGAATGGATTTTTGAGCTGGATGAGAGTGAGGAATATCAGGACATCTGCGAAATGTTTGGAAAGCCGTATGTGCCATACGCGGCACTTTGGAGTACCGCACGCAGCGTACTGCATCGTTTTTGTCCCGAGGCCGCATTCGGCGGAAGTCCTGCACTGCTCAAAAACGCGGAAACCATCCCGGATTTCGTGACCGGACAGATTTATCCGTACAGTACATACCATTATGGAAAGGATGTCTATTCGGGAAGAATTACCGATTTGCAGTTTGTGGAATGCGAAGTGAAAAAGCTGAGAAAGATGCTCAGGGAAGCCGGATATCCGGATATGAAGCTGGTCATTACCGAATGGAATACCAGCATTTCCGAGCGCAATGCCTACAACGACGGCTGCGGAAAGGCCGCTCATGTGATGATGCATCTGGCAGCACTGGAAGGAGAATGCTGTATTCTGTGCTATCAGCATGGCAGTGACTTTTTAACGCAGTACCGGGATACTACCGAGCCGTTTGTGGGCGGCAATGGCCTGCTGACCAAAGACGGTGTGCACAAGCCTGTTTTTTATGCATTTCAGTTTATGAGCCAGATGAAGGGACAGGTTGTGGCCAAAGGCGAGCATTTTCTTGTCACATGCAATCGGGGGAATACCTATTTTATTCTGGCATTTCATCCGAAAAAGTTTGGGCATGTCTATTACCTGAATAAGGAAAGCCAGATCAGGGAAGAGATGGATATTTACGAGGAGAATACCGCGGAAAAGCTGTGTTTCAGGATTTTGAATCGTCCGGAACGCCGGTATCGGATGAAAACATGGTATATGACCGAAGAGCAGGGCAGTGCGGTCTATGAATGGAGGCAGATGGGACGGCCCGCGCAGTTGAATGCCGATGAGGCGCGTTATCTGCGCGAACTGAGCAGACCCAGAATACAAAAGCAGACCGGCCGGGTGCAGGACGGAGAAATCTCGGTTGAACTTGTACTCAAACCGCACCAGATCACACTCGTACAGGTTGTGCTGGACGATGGGGAGATCCAATAAGGTCATCACAGGACAATATGCGTCGTATCAAAGACGGACAGGGCAAGAATGGATAAGCTGCCTTGTCCGTTTTTTATATCTCCGGCCGGATGGCAGGAAAAGACAGATAACAAACAAGCGGCTGGGGGAAAAGCGGGAGCGTGGGAAAAAGCGTACACTAGAGAAAACAGAAAGGTGGCAAGAAAAATGGATAAACTTCGTTTTGGAATCATCGGCTGCGGCGGTATTGCAAATGCAAAACATCTTCCGGCTCTTTCGGCATTCCCGGAAGAAGTGGAACTGATTTATTTCTGTGATGTGATCCGAGAGCGTGCGGAACAGGCAGCAAAGCAGTATGGCGCACCCGGTGCCAAGGTATGCACCGATTATCACGAACTGCTGGCTGACGAGCAGATTGACGTTGTGCATGTGCTGACGCCAAACGTGGATCATTGCCCCATCACCTGTGATGCACTGGAGGCGGGTAAGCATGTACTGTGCGAAAAGCCCATGGCGATCACCTATGAGGAAGGCAAGAAAATGCTGGATACTGCCCGTCGGACAGGTAAGAAGCTGACCATCGGCTATCAGAACCGTTTCCGGAAGGATACGCAGCAGATGTACGAGATGGTCAGAAGCGGTGAACTGGGTGAAATCTACTTTGCCAAAGCACACGGCGTGCGCCGCAGAGGTGTACCGACGTGGGGTGTATTCCCGGACAAGTCCAAGCAGGGCGGCGGTCCCCTGATCGATATCGGTACCCATCCGCTGGACATGACGCTGTGGCTGATGAACAATTACCGTCCGGTATCCGTTCTGGGACAGACCTTCCAGAAGCTGAAGGATCATCCGGAGGGCAATAAGTTTGGTCCGTGGGACCCGGCTACCTTTGAGACCGAGGACTCGGCCTTTGGCCTGATCCGCATGAAGAATGGCGCGACCATTTATCTGGAAGCGGCATGGGCGCTCAACCTGCTCGACTGCAAGGATGCGATGGTGACGCTCTGCGGAACCGAGGGCGGTTCTGAGATGTTCGGCGATAACTGGGAGAATAAGGGCTATCTCATCACCAATACGGTGTCTCACGGTCAGCTGGTCAATATTCAGCCTGCGGAAACAGCCGGTGTGTTTGGCTTTGGCGGTGTGGACATGACCGATCCCAAGATTCTGGAGCAGAGATACTGGATTGATGCCATCAGAAACGATACCGAGCCTTATGTCAAGCCGGAGGAGGCGCTGGTTGTAACGCGCATTCTGGAGGCCATTTATCAATCGGCAGAGACCGGCAAGGCTGTATATTTTACATACGAGGACTAAGGGACATTCCGGACCGAGGAGGAGAATGTGATATGCCGACGCAATTTATGAAGTTAGGATTTGAAAAACGGGTACTCAGAGAGGACGGCTTTTATAACATCCTGCTCAACGGCAAGCAGGTGGGCTTCAATCTGGATCTGCGCATCAATTATTATCGCGGTCTGCCGCTGTCCTGCGTGCACAAGGTGGAAGTAACCGTCGATGGCGAGAAGATTCCGGAATATCTGATGCTGTTTCAGCTGCATGAGAAGTGCTTTACGCTCAGTGAGCTTCCGTGCATGTATAAGGAATACTGGGGCATCAAGACACCCGCGCACCTGCGGATTTTCAATTATGGACTGGAACCCGGCACGCATGATGTCTTGGTTCGATTGGAGTTCAAAAGCCCGTACATGAAGTTTGCGCCGCAGGTCTACGGCATGATCGACAGTTCGGGGCATGCAAAAATGACTTTGGGAAATGCGAGGGAACTGGCATGAAGAACAATATCGACTTAGGCGTTTCGCTGTATGGGTTCACCCAGCGTTTTGTCGAAGAGGATGGATACGGCTTTGAGCAGATGTTTCAGGATCTCAATCGACTGGGTGTGAAAAAGTTTGAGATCGTCGGTGCACAGATGTTCTCGCACTATCCCAATCCGACCGATGAGGAGATCCAGGAAGTGGTCAGACTGGCAAAGAAGTACGACGTGCAGCCGTTCAGCTACGGCGGCTATGTGGACTTTGCAAAATATCAGGACCGCGACATGGACGACGATGAGATGATGAATGAAGTCGTTTTTGACCTGATGACGGCCCATAAGCTGGGGTGTGCGTATATCCGCGGATTTGGCATTCCGGTGCACCTGTACGAGCGGGTAGCACAGATGGCGGAATTTTACGGTGTAAAGGTGTGTTACGAGATCCATGCGCCCGAGCGTCCGAGTGATCCGCACATTCAGGAGCTGGCAAAGCTGTTTGAGCGGCTGCAGTCGCCGTGGGTTGGCTTTGTGCCGGATTTCGGGTGTTATATTGAGCGTCCGAATGAGCTGCATATCCAGAGATTCATCGATCTTGGTGCCAAGAGAGAAAATCTCCAGTTTATCATCGATCACCGCTGGAGTGGATACACGGAAGCGGATATGCTGAAGAAAATGGAGGAAATGGGCGGCGGACTGGCGGAAAAGATGGCCGTCAGTGAATGGTTTGGATATATGTCCTTTGCGCCTGCGGATATTGAGGGCTTCGAGAGCATCCTGCCGTACGCCAAGTACTTTCATGGAAAATTCTATCATATCGCAGAGGATTGCGTAGAAACCACGATTCCTTACGAGCAACTGCTGGATCTTGTGGTGAAATCGGGATTTGACGGAACAATTATGATCGAATATGAAGGACATTCGTTCTATCTCAACGATGCCATGGAGCAGATTGGCCGTCATATCAAAATGGAACAGAGAATCTTGTCACAAGCCTGAGCAAGATTGCCTGTATTTTTGCAACGGTTGGCCGCCTGTTTTATACAGGCGGCTGTTTTTTTGCCTGACTGCTGTACGGCACAGCGTATATGGGTTTGGAAAATCAAAAATTAACGATTCAAATTGACCTCGGATTAGAACATAGGGCACAGATAGAAGGAAGAGGTCAAAAAAACAGGTCGAATCTAAAAGAATACAAACGGCGCAATGGCGGTGGGAACGGTATAATGAACTCAACAACCGAGATGTTGATAGAAAGGAATGAGGCTGTATGTATAAGGTGATGGGTATTACGGCAGGGCGTAAGAACAGCAACAGTGAAATTTTGCTCAAGGAAGCGCTCATGGCCTGTGAGGAAGCTGGCGCAGAGGTGACGATGATTAACCTGCGTGACTATAATATTCTGGATTGTACGGGCTGTACGGCGTGCACCAAGGGTATGAGTCAGGGAAAGAACGTGGGCTGTGTGCTTGACAGTAAGGATGATAAAAAGAAGATCATGGAAGCCATGCTGGAGCAGGACGGCGTGATTATTTCGGTACCGACCTATGACCTGATGCCGGCATCTCCGTATCTGACCTTTGCACAGAGAAGCCTGAGTTATGAAACGTCCTTCCTTGAAACCATCGGCGCAATTGCGCATAAGGATCGTGTGGCCGGATTGATTGCGGTTGGCGGTTCTACGCGTTCGTGGCAGTCGATGGCGCTTGAGGGCTTGCAGGCAACCATGTTCACGACCGATATGAAAGTAGTCGATATGCTGCTGGCAACCCGCGTGCCGGGCAATGCCCAGTGCCTGCTGGATGATGCACTGATGGCACGCGCAAGAAAAATGGGGGAACACATCATGCAGGCCGTGCAGACTCCGCCGGAGGAACGCACTTGGCTGGGTGAGGAGGACATGGGCTGGTGCCCGAACTGCCATAGCAATGCGCTGGTACTGGGTGAACCCCAGTGGGATGGCCTGCACTATCCGATTGAGTGTCAGGTGTGCGGTGCAGGCGGAACGCTCGAGCAGGTGGATGGCAAGTGGAAGTTTGTCATTGCCGAAAATGGCCTGCTCAAGGATCGTACGACGGTTGCCGGACGTGCCAAGCATCTCGAGGAGATCGCAGCCACACAGGGCGGCTACTATGGTGACCCCGAGGCCATGAAAAAGGTGCAGGAACGTAAGGAAAAATATGTGCGCAAGACGTTTCCGGGCGTTTGATGTTGCATGCCTGATGCAGCCTGACCTGTACACTGTGTCAGAAGAATGATGATTTGATAGAGATTATCGGCGCTCGAACCGATATGCAGCCGTGTGCAGTGGTTCGGGACGCACTTTTTAGATGTTACATGGAGGATTGTCTATGATTACACTCCAGATCGATGGAAAAACTGTGACCGTCCAGCCGGGGACAAACGTGCTGGAGGCCGCGCTGCAAAACGGGATTTACATCCCGCATCTGTGTCATCACCCTGACCTGCCGGATATCGGTTCGTGCCGGCTGTGTCTGGTTGAGGTCGAGGGCAGGGATGGGGTGGTCCCCTCGTGCAAGCTGCAAGCCGAGGAGGGCATGGTCGTACACACGGACAGCCCGACGATTTCCCACCTGCGCCAGCTGTCCATGGAACTGATTCTGGCCGCCCATCCCGAGGACTGCTCGACCTGTCCCAAGTATGGCCGCTGCGAGCTGCAAACGCTCATTCAGTACATGGGCACGTCGGCCACCCGCATGCACACCCGCGTCAAGGGCTTTGCCAAGAACGAGAGCAACCCGCTTTTGATTCACGACATGAACCGCTGCGTGCTGTGCGGACGCTGTGTGCGTGCCTGCCATGACCTGCGCGGCGTGGGCGTGCTGCAATACAACCAGTCGGGCATGGAAACCTACATCGGTACCCTGCATGACAAACTACTCAAGGACGTGGACTGCCGTTTCTGCGGCGCGTGTGCCGAGGTCTGTCCGACCGGTACCATCCGCGATCTCATGAACTTCACCCCGACCGAGAAGCGTGACACCCTGATTCCCTGTCAGGCGACCTGCCCGGCGCATACCGATGTGCCGCGTTACGTCCGCTATGCCAAGGAGGGCAAGTTCGAGGAAGCTACTGCGGTCATCCATGAAAAATTACCGTTCCCCGAGTGTCTGGGCCGCGTGTGCGCCCATGCGTGCGAGACCAAGTGCCGCCGCGGGGACGTCAACGAAGCGGTATCCATCCGTAATATCAAGCGCTATGTCGCTGAGCACGCTCAGAATGTACTGTGGAAGCGCAACAGCAAGCGCCTGCCAGCAACCGGCAAGAAGGTATGCGTCGTAGGCGGCGGCCCGTCGGGCATGACGGCAGCCTTCTATCTGGCCAAGCAGGGTCACGCAGTTACCCTCAAGGAAGCCTATCCCAAACTGGGCGGACAGATGCAGTATGGCATTCCGTCCTACCGCCTGCCGCGTGAGGTCGTGGACAAGGAAGCGGCCTACCTGACCGAGTTTGGTGTAACGGTGGAGACAAATTGCCGGGTTGACCATCCCAAGGAACTGCTCGATGAGTTCGATGCAGTTATTCTGGCAGTCGGCACCCATCAGGGCGTACGTCTGCCCATGACCGGCAGCAATCTGGAGAACGTCCTGCTCAATACCGATTTCCTGCGCAATGCGTCCATGGGTCAGCCGACCGGCATGGGCCAAAAGGTCATCGTGCTGGGCGGCGGCAATGTTGCCTTTGACTGTGCCCGCACGGCCAAGCGACTGGGCGCACAGGAAGTGCACGTTGCATGTCTGGAAAAGCGCGAAGCCATGCTGGCCGATGACGAGGAAATCGAGCAGGCACAGGAAGAGGGTATTCAGGTACACCCCGGACAGACCTTCGAGGCTATTTGCGGCGAGACCGCAGTCACCGGAGTCAAGTTCTGCAACGTCAAGCGCTTTACCTTTGACGAAAACCGCCGTGCAATCATCGAGAAGGAGGAAAACTCCGAGCACGAGATTGCAGCCGATACGGTGATCTTTGCCGTCGGTCAGCGCACCGATCTGGCAGAGGATTCCGGACTGGAACGCGGACGCGGCAACTGCATCGCGGCCGATCCCGAGCACTTCACCACCAATATTTCCGGTATCTTCGCCTGCGGCGACGCCATTTACGGCACTAAAACGGTCATTCAGGCGGTCGAGTCCGGCCGTGAGATCGCGTCCGAGGTGGACCGCTACTTAGGCGGTGACGGAGACATCTCCGAGACGCTGGCACCGGTCGAGCAGCCCGATCCCAAGATCGGCAAGGTCGAGGGCTTCGGTGACCTGACCCGTGCAGCCGAGGACTTCGTCTCGCCGGATGAGCGACAGGACAACTTTAACCCCATCAGCCGGGGCATCTGCGGCAGCAGCCTGTGCGGTGAGGCCGCACGTTGCCTGCAATGTGATCTGCGCTTCACCATCACGGGCAGCCGCCTGTGGAGCGATTACCATACGGACAAGGAGGCGTAAGAAATGAGCATGATGCAGAACAACGCGCAGGCGCTGGTCAAGCTGCGCGGTATGACCCGTGCAGATTTGGAGACTCGATTTGACACCTATGCACCGGTACAGGGTAAAATTGTCGGCGCACTGTACAACGCGGACACCGATGGCATGAAGAATATCCTGCTCAAGTTCAATCCGGCGGGTGTTGTGGCCGGACTCAAGATTTTGACCGTGCTCACGGGTGCGGAGAGCGCCGAACTGAGCGTCAACTGTGAGGTCAACGCCCAAGAATTGCAGGCGAATGCCGGACAGGTTGACCTCAAACTGACCGTCACCGAGGAAAAGATGGTCAACAAGCGTGCACATCAGAATGATCTGTTGGTACCTTTTGATACCCTGACCGCACTGGCTGTGCGCCTGATGGATGAGCAGCCGGGCGTGCTGGTGTGCGTGGATGACCAGACCCCGACCGAGGTTGCCCCCGAGACTACACTGGACAAGCTGGTGGGTGAGGACATCAAGGGCGTGCTCACCGACCATGTATTCTACGCGCCTGAGCAGCTGGCAAGCGTGCGTGCGGACAGTCTCACAAGCGGCATGATTCATACCCTGAAAAATGAGCACTGCATGGTGCACGAGACGGGTGAGGAACTGCTGCGCCTGCGCAAAAAGAGCTGTGGCAAGTGTACATTCTGCCGTGAGGGACTTTATCAGCTGTCTCAGATTATGCAGGACATATCTGAAGGACGCACCAAGGCAGGCGATCTGGCACTGGCTGAAGAGATCGGCAGCGCCATGACCGTATCTTGCAACTGCACACTCGGCGAGAATGCAGCACAGCCTGCGCTGTCCGTGCTCAAGTCCTTTGGCCGAGAGGTGGAAAGCCATTACAAGAACAAGCAGTGCCCGGCAGGTGTGTGCTTGTCACTGACACAGATCTATATCGACCCGACGCTGTGTAAGGGCAGCGGCGCATGCGCAGCTGTCTGCCCCGAGCAGTGCATCCAAGTGAAGGATGGCTATGTGTCGGTCATTGATTCCTTTGACTGCACGCGCTGCGGCAAGTGCCTCACCGCCTGTGCGCAGGACGCGGTCAAGAAGGTGTCCGGCCGTGCACCCAAGCTGCCCGACCGTCCGGTGCGCATCAAGGGTGCCAAGGTGGCAGTAACCACCGAAACCACCGAAAAGACGCCGCGCAGGAGACGGCGCACCGCGCTCAGGATCGAGCGTCCGGTACACACCCAGAGTCAGCCCATCCAACAGACAGAGAAAATGCAGGTGAAGATTATGAAGACCATGGAGACAGATGTAGTCATCGTAGCAGGCGGCCCGGCCGGTCTGGCGGCAGCCATCACGGCAGGCGAGCGCGGCCTTAAGTCGGTGATTCTGGAGAAGTCCAGCGCGACCGGCGGCGCAGCCAATATGGGCATGGGCCCCTTGGGCATCGATACCCGCATCCAGCGCGAACAGTTCAATGACATCAGCGTGGAAAAGGCGCTGCACATGCACATGAATTACACTCATTATCAGGTCGATGAGGATCTGGTACAGACTTACTTCAATAAGTCGGCTGATACCATCCAGTGGCTGGAAGATATGGGCGTTGAATTTGCCGGTGCATTCCGCTACTTCAAGGAATCCGAGGCCACTTGGCACATTGTCAAGCCGGAAAACGGCGTGATCGGCCCGCGTGCGGCCAGCGCCATGGTCAAGGTGATGACCCAGCGTGCCAAGGAACTCGGCTGTGACATCCTGCTCGAGACCCCGGCAACCTCGCTTATTCGGGAGAATGGCAAGGTTTGCGGCGCGATCGCAGTTGACAAGGATGGTAACGGCATCGAGGTACGCGGCAAGGCGGTTATCGTCGCAACCGGCGGCTTCGGCAACAATAAGGATATGATTGCACAGGAATTTGGTCTGCATTTGGGTGAGGACTTCTTCCCGTTCCAGATTCCGGGCATCACGGGCGATGGCCTGCGCATGATGTGGGATGCAGGCGCAGCCAAGTTTGGCGCGAACATCGAGGCAATCTATCAGATTCCCGACAACCTCAATTGGTTCCTGCTCGATGCCGTCCTGCGTCAGCCCAACTTGCTTATCAACCAGTGGGGCGACCGCTTCATGAACGAGGGTGACATGGGCAACACCACCTATGTCGGCAACGCCCTGCGCTTGCAGCCGGGCAATTACGGCTACTGCATCATGGACGAAGGCATCCTCAAGATGTACAAGAAGAATGGCCCGGATATCGCGGATATCGTCCATCCGGCTGACGCCTTTATCGCCTTTGACGGACAGGCAGCCAAGGCAGTCGAGGATAATTACGAGGGCTATATCGAGGCTGAGACGCTGGAAGAGCTGGCCGAAAAGCTGAACATCGACGCAGACAAGCTGCGCGACACCATCGACACCTACAACGAGATGTGCGAGCGCGGCGTGGATACCCAGTACCACAAGCCCCAGAAGTACCTGCACCCGATCACCGGCCGCGGCAAGTATCTGGTCGGTAAGTACTACGTTGCAGCCTACGGCACGGTCGGCGGTGTGCGCATCAACAAGTACTGCGAGGTACTGGACGCAGACGGCTGCCCGATCGACGGCCTGTACTCCGCGGGCTCGGATGCCAACACCATCTACGGCGACAGCTATAACTTCACCCTGCCGGGCAACACCATGGGCTTTGCGGTCAACAGCGGCCGTATGGCAGGCGAGAGCGTGGCCGATTACATCGCAGAATGCGAGGGTTAAAGCCAATGGAACGCGGAAAATGGACGGAGATCTGGACGCTTGCCCTGTGCATCGCCCTGTTTCCGCCCATCTGGGCGGTGTTCGCCCCATTTATTCAGGTGACGACCGGCAGTGTCGCACTGATCTGCGCCGGATTGTACGTTGCCCACGGCAACAGCGCAAAAAACGCACTGAAAATCAGTATCGGTTTTCTTTTGGGTGACTTGTGGGCCATTCTGGCGCTGCGATTGATGGCAGCTTTGCCGGTTTCCCAGAGTGCAGCCCTGTTTGTGACATTGTTTGTCATGGGCGGTCTGGCTGTATTGATTTCGGGATTTGTCCCCAAGTATATCGATACCCCGTCCTGGCTGTGCGGCTGGGCCATTGGACTGACCATCTTATCCCCCTTGCCGCAGACCGAAGTGCTGTCGCTCGCATGGCAGATTGCAGTTGCCATGCTGGTCGGTGTATGGTATGTCGGCGTGTTCGTCGGCGCGGTACAGCGTAAAATGGCCGGAAAATTTGCAAAGGAGTGAACGGATATGGCAAAGAAAGTTGGCGTTTGTCAGGAAGAACGCGGACTGCCGTACTTCAAATATTTTGAGCAGGATTTAGCGCCCATCCCGCAGGAAAAGCTGGATGTTCTGCATGCAGGCCCGTCTGATAAGATGGGCGTGCCCCTTGCCGAAAAGAACCTGTTTCTGGCAGGCAAGGACGACGATTACTGCCAGATCGGCTTCGGTGTGTACGAGGACGGCACGGCTTTCGTGTGCAATACGACGTACATGCCGGGTGTGACCGGTGAGATGCTGGACTGGTGGTTCCCGTGGCACAGTGTAGGCTCCGACCTGCGCTATAAGATCTGGGATCCGGAGGATCATTATTTCGCCAGAGCCGACAATGCGGCCTATGTCTGCGACCCCAATGTACCCATGCACCAGAAAACATGGGGCGTCAACCACTACATTCTGGAGGACGTCGGCGGCGGACCGGATGCACTCAAGCTGTGCTTTAAGAATCCCAAGGACTTCGGCTATGCTCCTGAACTGGTCGGCACCGACGTGTGCCAGTCCATGGTCTGCGCGGTCGGTGAGGGCAACTGCGCTGCTGCAATGACGCACAAGTGGTATCCGTACAAGGACGGTGTGCTGTTCTGCTCGCGCTTCTGGATTGGCTATGGCATGGTCGATGGCAAGATTCAGAAGATCGTACCCGAGGGCGTACGCATTCCCGATTTCGTTCCCATGGGACTGTTTGCCCACAATATCAAGGAATTCACCAATCTGGCCGCCATTTTGCCGGCGGTTTACGCGGAAAACCGCGATCAGTTCTGATTTTTTGACCCCAAAAGGACAACTCCAACCTTTTTACAAGGGCTTTGGGCACGATTCCTGTTCTCTTTCTTTCAGATTTGCACAAAAAGGTGGCAATCACCTGAGGCTTTCTATGTGTGCGCCCAAAACATTGAAAACCCTTGTGTATACACGCCCTTTTATCTATTACTCATAAGCGCTCCAAAGTCTGGGTCAAAAAATATATACTTGCAATGACCTTTTCCCATTCGCCGTAAAGTAATGGGGAAAGGTCATTTTTATATTGGATACAGTGCAGATATCAAAAAGGAGAATGTATTTTTGACATTCGGGTGGTTATAACGCACGCAGAGAAAATGGAAAGTCAAAAATATAGGATTTGAAGGGAAAAATAAACATATTCAATCAGAACACGAATGCTATAATTACACAAAATGATAAATATTGAATCGGAAAGGAGGTGTAAATTGTACAAAATTATAGATTTTTGAAGTGATGAAAATGAGAGGAGCAGAAAAATGAGAAAGAAAGCGATTGGTTTCATGCTGGCAGTTGTATACGGTATATGCGTACTGACAGCGTGCGGTAACGGACAAACTGCTGAAAATGGGGCCCAGAATGATGTGCAGGTAGAGCAGGCCGTGCAGACAAGTCCCATCACATTGGCAGCCGCTGATGCGGTGATTGACGGTTATAGCTATAATGCGGAAGGTGTGCAGACGGATACTGCATATGATGCCGAAAATCAGGCAATTGTATGTTTCGGAGAACATTCGGACGTACAGTATACGGTTCCCGATATACAGGAAGGCAGCTATGATATTTATGTTTCGCTGTCGAAAACGACCTATGCCTTTGCATCCACACCGGTTAATATTACCGTGCATGATGACACATCTGTCGTTCGATCCAACCTCAATTCCTGTGCAAAGGATATGTCCGATCTATATGAGATGGGTATATTCCTTGCCAAAGAGGATGTGACGCTCAAGTCTGGAGATACCATTACGCTGACAGGAAATCCCGGATTGGAAAATATGCGAGACGGTAAGATGTTATCTTTGATGCCTTCTCTGGGAAACGTATATCTTTATCCAGCAAACAGCGACGTTGCGGTTGGATATGGAGAAGGAAAGGTTGAAACAGAGGAAGCAGTAGATGAGAGCGATGCGCTGTCGGGATTAAATATTGCATGGTTGGGTTCGTCTGTTACTTTTGGCATGGACGGCAACGGTTATGCCGTTGCGGATGCCATTGCAGATAACCATGCAGCCACTAAATCCTATAAGTATGCGATTGCAGGCACCAAGCTGATTACCGATAAGCCGTCCTCTTATGTGGAACGCATGAAGCAAATTGATCCGGAGCAAGCATTTGATTTGTTTGTTGTACAGTTCTCGACGAACGATGCGACAGAAAAGAGTGCGGTCGGTACGGTGAGTGGCAGTAAGGAAATGGATTCTTTTGATACTATGACGGTTACAGGCGCATTGGAATATATCATCGCTTATATTGGAGAAACCTGGAATTGTCCGGTTGCCATTTATACCAATACTCGTTATGATAGTCCTGAATATACCGAGATGATGACCATTATTCCGGAGATTCAGCAAAAATGGGGTGTTACGGTCATTGACCTGTGGAACAACGATGACATGAATCAGACAATCGAGAGTGGAGAAGCAGAAAAGTATATGATCGACTCCATTCATCCGAATACGCTGGGCTATACAGAGTGGTGGACTCCGGTCTTTGAGGATGCATTGGCGAAGATGGTGTAATACTGTTTTGCTAGTAAATGACGGGTTTATAGAGTATTGTGCCGGTTTGAATTTCAAAACATCGAAAAACTTCGGCATACACGCGCCCTTTTTGTGAGTTATTCATAAGAGCATCAAGGCCAGAGGTCAAAAAATATATACTCCCGATGACCTTTTTCCTGCGTCTGATGGCGTTCTGCGGAAAAAGGTCATTTTTTATGCGTTTTGACTGCAAGAAATCCGGAGTCAAAAACGGCGAAATATACTATCATTAAGACAACAAAAGACCAGTAAAAAACAGGAGAGAGAGCAGGAAAATAAAAAGGAGCTGAACAGGATGAACGTAAAATTAGGTATTATCGGTTTCGGCGGCATGGGCAAGTGGCATGCACAGAACGCGCCGCGTGCGGGCGTAGAGATCGCGGCAGTGTGTGATATTGACCCGGTCAAGCAGCAGGAAGCGGTCGAGATGGGATATAAAATGTATCCCTCTGCCGAGGAACTGCTGAGAGATGACAATGTCAATACCGTTATTTTGACCGTACCGAATTATCTGCACAAAGAAATGTGCATTAAGGCCGCGGAGGCAGGCAAACATGTCATCACCGAGAAACCGGCGGCGATGAATGTGCAGGAACTGGACGAGATGGAGGCCGCATGCAAGA
The DNA here is from genome assembly GCF_002160355.1 of Butyricicoccus pullicaecorum. Classification (NCBI taxonomy): domain Bacteria; kingdom Bacillati; phylum Bacillota; class Clostridia; order Eubacteriales; family Butyricicoccaceae; genus Butyricicoccus; species Butyricicoccus pullicaecorum. Next base: position 15,092 of record NZ_NFKK01000016.1, on the reverse strand, counting down.
AGGCTGGCGTATTTTTCACCTCTCACCAGAATCGCAGATGGGATCGGGACATGCTGATTGTCAAGAAGGCGTATGATGAGGGTATGTTGGGTAATATCTTCACCATCGAATCCAAGCTGCACTCGGGCAATGGCTACATGCACGAGTGGCATATCTATAAGAAGTACGGCGGCGGTATGATTTACGACTGGGGCGTGCATCTGATCGACCAGATTCTGTTTATGATGCCGCAGGCCAAGATCAAGTCGGTTTACGCCGATATCAAGAATGTCCTGCATGAGGAAGTGGACGATTACTTTAAGATCATCCTCAAGCTGGACAATGGCGTAACCGCACATATCGAGCTGTCCACCTACATTCTGGAATACCAGCCGCGCTGGCTGGCGGCGGGCGATAAGGGTACGCTGGTTGTTAAGAACTTCGGCTGTGAGGGCAATATCTACCGCACGGGCAAGATGCTGGAGAAGCTGCCGCCGCAGATCACCGAGACCGAGGCTGGCCCGACCCGTCAGTTCGCACCGGTACCGCCCGGAGGCATTGTCACCGAGCCGCTGCCCACGGTCGAGACCGATTGGGTGAATTTCTACCGCAATGTTGTGGATGTACTCAACGGCAAGGCCGAGTCGCTCATCAAGATCTCCGAAGTACGCCGTGTACTGTCGGTGATGGAAGCGGCATGGAAGTCTGCCGAGACCAATGAAGCGATTTTGTTTGAATAATAGAGGAGGAACTTACAATGAAACTGGGATTTATTACTGCAATCTGCGACGGCATGAGCTTTGAGGAAGTCGTGGACTTCGCGGCTGAAAACGGTCTGGAATGTCTGGAAGTTGCGTGCTGGCCGCAGGGCGGCGCGCAGCGCAGATACGCAGGCGTCAGCCACATTGACGTTGCCAACCTGACCGCGGAAAAGGCAGCGGAGATCAACAAGCTGTGCGCGGATAAGGGCGTAGAGATCTCGTCTCTGGCATACTATCCGAACACCATGGACCCCGATCCGGCCAAGCGTGAGAGTTACATTGCGCACCTGTACAAGCTGATCGACGCATCGGCTATGCTGGGTGTGAATATGGTCACCACCTTCCTCGGCCGTGACCCGCACAAGACGGTCAAGGAGAATCTGGAGCTGGTCAAGGAGATCTGGCCGCCGATCGTCAAGTACGCCGAGGACAAGGGCGTTAAGATTGCAATTGAGAACTGCCCGATGCTGTTCACCGATGACGAGTGGCCGGGTGGTCAGAATCTTATGACCTCGCCCGCGAACTGGCGCAAGGTATTCGAGATTCTGAACAGCCCCAACTTTGGTATCAACTACGATCCTTCGCACTTTGTATGGCAGCAGATCGACTACATCAAGCCTATCTATGAGTTTAAGGACAAGATTTTCCACGTCCACTACAAGGATATTAAGCTGTACCGTGACAAGCTGGCCGACGTCGGTGTCATGGCAACGCCGCTCGAGTACATGTCTCCCAAGCTGCCCGGTCTGGGTGACGTCGATTGGGGCAAGTATGTATCCGCACTGACCGACATCCGTTATAACGGCTATACCTGCATCGAGGTCGAGGACAAGGCATTCGAGTCCAGTCTGGACGATGCCAAGAAGGCGGTAGTGCTGAGTGCCAAGTACCTGAGAAATTTCGTCATCTAAGCGGCAGACAGAAGGGGAAGCATATGAGTAAGACATACGCATTCGGCGTGGATATCGGCGGCACGACCATCAAGATGGGACTGTTTGAGACCAACGGCAAGCTGCTCGAGATGTGGGAGATTCCGACCCGCACCGAGGCCGACGGCAAGTTCATCCTGAACGATATTGCGCAGGCTGTGGATAACAAGCTGAAAGAAAAGAAGATTTCCACCTTGGACGTCGAGGGCATCGGACTGGGCGTACCCGGTCCGGTCGGCCCGGACGGCACGGTGTTCAAGTGCGTCAATCTGGGCTGGGATGTGTTCAACGTCGAGCACCGTCTGAACGTACTCACCGGCCTGCGCGTCAAGGCAGGTAACGACGCCAACGTCGCAGCTCTGGGTGAGATGTGGCAGGGCGGCGGCGCCGGCTACCAGAACATCGTCATGGTCACCTTGGGCACCGGTGTCGGCGGCGGCATCATCATCGACGGCCGCATCCTGCCGGGTATCAACGGAGCCGCCGGTGAGATCGGACATCTGCCGGTCGAGGATTACCAGCCCGAAACCTGCACCTGCGGCAATGAGGGATGCCTCGAGCAGTACAGCTCGGCAACCGCGGTGGCTCGCAGCGCCCAGCGTTACCTCGAAGAGCACCCGGAGGCCGAGACCAGCCTGCGCGGTGTGCAGAACATCGAGGCAAAGGACGTGTTTGACGCCGCCAAGCAGGGTGACAAGGTTGCACTGGAACTGACCGAGCGTGCATGCGCATACCTTGGCAAGGGACTTGCCATGATTGCATGCGTGGTCAATCCCGAAGCCTTCGTCATCGGCGGTGGTATGGCGCGTGCGGGTGAGATCCTGATGGAGTCCGTCCGCCGCAACTTCAAGCAGAAGGCCTTCCACGCTTCGCGTGAGACCGAGTTCAAGGAAGCCAAGCTGGGCAATAATGCCGGTATCTACGGCGGCGTGCGTATGCTGCTGAGCTGAGAGAGGAAGAAAAAGACGTGAACAAGATGAAAAAATTTGCAGCTTGGGTACTGGCAGCTGCCATGCTGACCGGTCTGACCGCCTGCGGCGGCGGTGAGCAGGCTGATGCGGGTGAGAATGCAGACAAGACCCATATTTATGTACTGACCGCAGCCGAGGATCACGGCTGGACCGGTTCGGTTGCGACGTTTGCAAAGGAAAAGGTTGCTGAGATCAACGAGCAGGGTACCTGCTCGGCCGAGGTCATCACGGCATCGGACGCTGCCGAGCAGATCACCAAGCTCGAGGACATTGCAGCTTCGGGCGGTGAGAACATCGCAGTTGTCATTCAGCCCATGGATGATACCGTACAGTCTGCCATCCAGCAGGTCATCGACGCTGGCATCCCGTACGTCACTTTTGACCGCATCATTGACGCGGTTGCACCGCAGGCAGTTGCCAATGTCAAGGGCGACAATGAGGGCATCGGTGCGGGCGCTGCGGCCTACTTTGTATCGCTTGGCCTGACGCCGGGCGAGACCGTATACGTCTACGAGGGCGATACCTCTTCGGTCACCACCCTGCGCAATCAGGGCTTCACCCAGTACCTCACCGGTGAGCTGGAATTTGACGGCCAGACCATCCCGGAGGACAAGAAGTGGAGCGAGGACGATCTGAATGCAATCGTATACTCGGGTGCGATGAACTGGAGCCGTTCGGAGACCAAGCAGTCGTTTGAGTCGCTTATGGGTGATACCGCCAATACGTCGATCAAGTGGTTCTACGCAGAGGATGACGAGCTGACCATGGGCATTCTGGAAGCCCTGCAGGGCGGCGGCATTGCCGAGGATGCCAAGGCAGCATTTCTCGCAAACAAGCCGGTCATCACCGGCTGCGGCGGACTGGGTGAACTGTACGACGTACTCAAGGGCGAGAGCTATCAGGACATTGCGTCCCAGCTGGGCGGCCTGATGTCGGTCACTTACAGCCCGGCCATGATCCAGACCGCAATCACCGACATGACCGATTATCTGGACGGTAAGACGGTCGAACAGGATCACGTCATCGCCTGTGAGAATGTCACATCGGAGAACGTCGCTGAATACCCCGCGTTCTAAACTTTTGGGAGCCATAGCAATATGGCTCCTTTTCTATGACAGGAGGAAACCATGGAACTGTTAGAGATGCACGGCATCTATAAGTCATTTTGCGGGGTGCCGGTGCTGGAAGATGTGTCGCTGACCGTCAAGCGGGGCGAAGTGCACGCGCTGCTCGGAGAAAACGGCGCGGGAAAGTCCACGCTGATGAACATTCTGACCGGTGTACATACCCGAGACGAGGGCACGATCTATTTTGATGGAGAAGACTGTCAGCACATGACGGTCACGCAGGCCGAGAAGCTGGGAATTGCATTTGTGCATCAGGAGCTCAACCTGTTTGAGGACCTGACCGTGTGGGAGAATATTTTCCTCACGCGAGAGTACACCAAGGCCTTTGGCCGGGTGGATAAAAAGCGCATGGTGGAGCAGGCACAGGCATTTTTTACCCGGATGGGGGTGCACTTGGACCCGCTGGCGCAGGTATCTGACCTCAAAATCAGCGAAAAACAGCTATTGGAGATCGCCAAGGCACTGTTTTTCCAAGCCAAGCTGCTCATTCTGGACGAGCCGACCACCTCGCTCAGTCAGAATGAGATTGCGCACCTGTTCGACATGATCGGCAGGCTCAAAGAAAAGGGCGTTTCGTTCCTGTTCATCTCGCATAAGATGCCCGAGATTTTCCAGATTGCAGATCGATACACCGTGCTCCGAAATGGTAAATTTGTGCGCACAGGCGAGATTTCTGAGATCACGCCGGACGAGATGACCGCGCTGATGGTCGGAAAATCCGGCCTGACAAGTGATATTTACTGCACCCGTCCGACCGGAGAAACTGTGCTCAAGCTGGAACATTGGAGCGGTGACGGCTTTGCCGATGTCGATCTGGAGGTCAAACGCGGTCAGATCATCGCGCTGACCGGCTTGCAGGGCTCGGGCAGCGGGGAAGTGCTGCAAAGTATTTTCGGCTGCCGGACGGTGAACGGCGGCACGATGGAGGTATTCGGACAGCAGGTGCAGCCCGGCTCCATCCATCGCGCCATGCGGGCCAAAATTGCCATGCTGCCCGGTGACCGCAAGGAAAATTCGGTCGTACCCGACATGAATCTGCTGGAAAATATGTATCTGGCCGAGCACACCCTGTCGCTCGATGACTTCCGCATCCATAAGAAGCTGGAACACCAGCGTTTCGACCACTATCGGGAGTTGCTGCACATCCGCATGAACCAGCCCGAGGACAGCATTCTGTCGCTCAGCGGCGGCAACCAGCAAAAAGTATTTTTAGCCCGCTGGCTCAATACCAACGCAGAACTTTTGCTGCTGGAAAACCCGACGCAGGGCATTGATGTGGGCGCCAAGGCCGAGATCTATGAGCTGATGCTGGAACTTGCTGCGTCGGGTAAGACCATCCTGCTGAGTACACAGGAAATTCCTGAGATTTACAAGACCGCCGATGCCTGCGCGGTGTTTTATAACGGCAGGCTCAAGAAAATACTGCCGCATGACGAGATCGACGAGGAGACCGTTATGCGCTATGCAACAAATGCGAATGAGGTGTCGTAACCATGAGCAAACAGAATCGATTATCGCCATCGAGAGTATTGGCGCAGTATCACTATATTGTCGTGTTTTTGATTGTCTTTGCCGTGTACGCCGCGGCGAGTTCCAGTCTGACTTGGAACGGCATGATGAACATTTTCCGTCACTCGGCGGTCATTGGTATTTTGGGATTGGGCATGGGACTGATCTGCCTGACCGGTGAGATTGACCTGTCGGTCGGCTCCATGCTGGCGCTTCTGAGTGGTTTTTCGGTGGTGGTGTTCAACCTGACCGACAGCATTACCGTGACCCTGCTGTTTGCTGTGGTGTGTGGTGCATTGCTCGGACTGCTCAACGGTTTTCTGGTTGGCGTTGCCGAGATGCCCGCATTCATCGTCACGCTGGCCACTATGCTGATTTATCGCTCGATTGCTCAGTATGCCTGCCAGAATCTGGATAAGGAACTCATTGGCGGCGGCAGTTCGGTGTACCGCATGATTGCCGATCACCAAAGCTATCAGAGTTTTTATCAGCTGGGCAATGGCCGTCTGCTGACCATCCCGGTAGTGGGCCTCATTCTGACCGTGATGACGCTGGTGCTGGTTTATGTGACCACCAGTACCAAGTACGGTAAAAAGCTGTATGCCGTCGGCAGCAACCAGAAGGCTGCGCGTCTGGCCGGCATCAGTGTGAGCAAGATCAAGCTGTCCGCCTTCGTGCTGACCGGTATGCTCGCCGGACTGGGTGCATTTTTGTGGATTGCCATGAATGCCTCGGCCGACCCGGCAACCACCGGCAACAGCTATGAAATGTACGCCATTGCTGCCGCTGTTTTGGGTGGCATCAGCATGTCGGGTGGCCGCGGCCGGTGCCTGGGCGTGCTGTTCGGCGCGATGTCCTACACGGTCATTGACAAGATCATCGTCGCACTCAAGATGGACTCGCTCATCAACGACGCAATCAAGGGCGTTATCCTGCTGCTGGTCATCTTCATTCAGGTTGCCGGTCCGCGCATGCGTTCCAGACTGCACGGTAAAAAGTCGGCGTAAGTGCAGCGCAAGTTACTGCAAGAAAGAACACGTTATGGTATAATACTGTCAGGACTACATGATGAGATAAAGGGTACATAGAAAATATGAGTGGAAATTTGAAAAAAGAGATTTTACCAATTTATATTTCCAATGTCCAACAGCAGTTTGACTGTTTCCATCAGGATGCCGAACTGTTTTATGTGCTCGAGGGCAGTATGGAGATTGTGATGGGCGATTATCATACCCATCTGAAGCATGAAGATATTTTTATTGTCAATTCCAATCGCGGATACAGCTATAAGGCATCCAAAGACGTGTTGTTTGTCAAGATATCCATTCCGTACCAAATTATCAGCAGCATGGTCAAGAGTACGGACGTAGTTTTTCTATGTGACTCTACACGAGACGAGAACCATCAGTACGACGTCCTGCGCCGCTTGTTCAAAAAACTGCTCAACCGGTATTACAGCGTGCGTGATCGGGAGAATGATTTTGGCTACAAAGCGCTGTGTTATCAGGTGCTGGACATTCTTTCCACACATTTTCTGCTGCGCATTACCGATCAGGGCGGTGCAGATGAGCGCGAGCGGTTTGACGAGCGCATTGTGCAGATCAATAACTACATCCACGCCAATTACAGCCATCCTATTAGCTCCAAGGATCTGGCGGACAAACTGCATTTGTCGCAGAGTTATTTGTCGCGCTTTTTCAAAAAGACCTACGGCATGAGCTTTACTGAATACCTGACCAATATCCGTCTGTATCACGCGATGGACGATCTGCTTTACACCAATACGCCGATTACGCGCATTGCGTTTGACAACGGTTTTGCAAACATTGCGGCGCTGACCAAGGTGTTTAAGGACAGTTACGGAGAAACGCCGTCGTCTATGCGTAAGAATCAGAAGAGTAAGGCACAGGGCGCGGAACCGACCGATAACAGCCCTGTGGTCAAACAGCGTCTGGAAAATTACCTGCGTTCGAGCGGGGGAGAACAGGAGACTGTTCCGGAAAACAGCGATCAAACTGAGAGCTGTTTGGTCTCCGGCAGCCAGCCGCTGGCTGATTTCTGGGGAGATACCATCAACATCGGTGCAGCGAGCGATCTGCTCAAGTCCGAAGTGCGCGATCATGTCATCATGCTCAAGGAACTGCTGGGTTTCCGATATGTGCGCTTTTGGAATATCTTTTCTCAAGAAATGTTCATTCAGCCCAATGAGAATGTGGATGATTACAATTTTTCCAAGCTGGATGCGATCATTGACTTTTTGATTGAGCATGAGCTCAAACCCTATATCGAACTGGGAATGAAGCCAAAGCGGCTGTACCGCGACGTGCAGAATGCCATCATTGACGAGCGCCATAACATTTATCACATCGATGTACCGGCATACCGTAAGGTGATCAGTGCGATGATGTGGCACTTCCACAACCGGTATCGCCGCAGTGAGCTGAACACCTGGCGTATGGAGCTGTGGTTTCATGAGGATCAGTGGGGAAGAAAGGGCGCGGTAGAAAAATACTTTGAGCAGTTTGCGGTTATTTATGAGACAGTCAAGCAGTATGCTGACCGTCTGGAAGTCGGTGGCTGCGGACTGCGCATTGGCTTTTCTGACATTGAGAGTTCGGCTCTTCCGTTTTTGTGCGAGTGGGGTGAGCAGAGCTGCCAGCCGGATTTTATCTCAGTACTGTACTATCCGTACGAGCGGGGGGAGATCAATCAGGATCGATATTCCAGACGATCTTCGGACAACGAGGGTATGATGCACAAGGTTGCGGTGATGAAGGAGTTGATGCAAAAGGCAGGCATGTCGCGCACCAAGCTGTACATTACTGAGTGGAATCTGACCGTTTCTGACCGAAATTACATTAATGACACCTGTTTCAAGGGTGCATATATTGTCAAGAATATCATTGACAATTATGGACAGCTTGACCTGCTGGCCTATTTCTTCGGCAGTGACCGTGTATCCGAGTATTTCGACTCGCGCGGCCTGCTGCACGGCGGATCGGGCCTCATCAGCAAGGATGGTATTTTGAAGCCTGCCGGATACGCCTTCCGTTTCTTGAGTTGGCTGTACAATTACTTTGTCGTGAAGGGTAAAAATTTTATCATTACGACTGACGGGCATGATTCCTACGCCATCGTGTGCCACAACCAGAAGGCACTCAACTATAACTATTACCTGACCCGTGAGGATGAGATCCCCAAAGACAGCATCTGGAAGTATTTCGAGGATCAGGAGAGCCTGCACCTGAATTTGCAGCTCAAGGGTGTCAAGAACGGGAAATATCAGGTCAAGACCTATCAGATTAACGAAAGAATCGGCAGCCCGATTCATTTCTGGGCAGAGATGGGGTTCGAAACCGAGCTGTCGCGTAAGGATATTGCTTATTTGCAGCGGGTGTGCGGACCGCGTCTGACCATCCGTACCGAGCAGGCATCCGAGCACACACTGCCGATTGTGTGCAACATGAAGGCCAACGAATTCTGCTTTATTCGTGTGCGCAAACTGTCATAATAGAACAAGGCCGTCGCGGGCATTCGCGGCGGCCTTGTCTTTTGCAGGGAGAGGTCAAAAAACAGCGATTGTTTTTGACCTCTTTTTGTGCTTGTCTGCAGGGTCAGGCAAAACAAGTCAAATTTGCTGTTTGTTTAGGTTGTTGCAAATGAAGTGGGCAAATAAAATGTTTGTTATAATCATTGTACAAAGAACGGAGAGAAAGTTCCGGAATGGAAAAGCAAAATGAGGAGGTCAAATTATGAGCAAGTTAAAAATTGGTGTGATTGGCTGCGGCGGTATTGCAAACCAGAAGCATTTCCCTGCACTCAAGGCAAATTCCGATCTCAATGAGATCGTAGCGTTCTGTGACACGCAGAAGGAACGTGCAGAGAAGGCTGCGGCAGAGTTTGGCGCACCGGGTGCCAAGGTTTATACCGATTACCATGACCTGCTGGCAGATCCGAATGTAGAGATCGTTCATGTCTGCACGCCTAACGTAGCACACTGCCCGATCACCTGCGACGCATTCGCAGCAGGCAAGCACGTTTACTGTGAAAAGCCCATGTCCCACTCCACTGCCGAGGCTGAGAAGATGGTCGAGGCTTGGAAGAAGTCGGGCAAGCAGTTCACCGTTGGTTATCAGAACCGTTTTCGTCCTGAGGTACAAAACCTGCATGCAGCTTGCATGAACGATGATCTGGGCGATATCTACTACGGCAAGGCACATGCTGTTCGCCGCCGCGGCGTTCCGACTTGGGGCGTATTTATGGATAAGGCACAGCAGGGCGGCGGTCCGCTGATCGATATCGGTACCCACGCACTGGACATCACCCTGTGGTGCATGAACAACTACGATGTAGACAGCGTCAGCGGTTCGGTATTCTACAAGCTGGGTAACCTGCAGCAGGCAACCGAGGGTAACCTGTTTGGACCTTGGGACCCCAACACCTTCGAGGTTGAGGACTCTGCAATGGGCTTTGTCAAGATGAAGAACGGCGCAACCATCAATCTGGAAGCAAGCTGGGCACTGAACATTCTGGAGTCCCGCGAGGCATCCACCACCCTGTGCGGCACCAAGGCCGGCGCTGAGATTCACTCGGGTATGAGCTACTCCAAGAACGAGCTGATCTACAACCGCGGCCGCAACAACCAGCTGATGGAAGAGACCCTGTCTCCGGTCGGCGGCGTTGCATACTTTGGTGGCGGCGGCGGTGAGGAAGGCACCATCGACTGCCGTCAGTGGCTGGAAGCAGTTCAGAATGGTACCCAGCCGCTGGTTAAGCCTGAGGAAGCACTGGTTGTCACCAAGATTTTGGACGCGATTTATCAGTCTGCCAAGGAAAACAAGGAAGTCAAGTTTTAAGGGGGCATCGTGATGGGATTCGCAATGCGCATGCAGCTCAACGAAGAGATCATCAAAAAGGCATCGTTTCAGGACATGTACATCAATGGCCAGAAAAACGGTTTTGAGTTTGATGTACAGCTGGCCTACTATCGTGGCCATTATCTGTCCGACATTGACCTGCTTGAGGTCTATGTAGACGGTGAAAAGATGCCGCAGGAGGCTGTGACGTTTGAGCTTAACGGCAAGGAGATGCCGGTTTATAAATTGACGTATGCAGTGACCGAGTTCTGGAGTCAGGTTCAGCCGGCTAAGATCCGTGTCATCAAGAAGGGCGGCCTGACCGTGGGCGAGCACGAGATCGAACTCAAGCTGATGCTGCGCGTTCCGTACATGCAGATCGGCCCCGATCACACATTTATGCCGCTTGACAGTGGTGATAAGATTACGGTAACGGTTGCGTAAGGAGGTACAGCATGAGCAACATTAAACTTGGCGCGACGCTGTTCTGCTACGGAACGGAGTATGCGAGATATCAGTACGATTTTGAAGAGTGTGTCAAGCAGGCGGCGGCAGCCGGTGCAGAGGGTTATGAGATTGTCGGCACGCAGATGCTGCCCTCTTACCCCAATGTCAGCGATGAGTTTCTGGGTCTGGTGCAGGATCTCAAGAACAAGTACGGCATTGGACCGGTCGGCTATGGCGCAAACAATGATAAGGGCATGATGCACGACCGCAACCTGACCGACGATGAGATGCTGGCCGATACCATCATCGACCTCAAGGCAGCCAATAAGCTGGGTTGTAAGGTCATGCGTAGCCAGTATATGCTGTCCCCGGCGGCATTCGAGCGCCTTGCACCGTACGCTGAACTGTACGACGTCAAGGTCGGCATCGAGATCCACAACCCGGAGACCCCGGCCTCCCCGGTGATGCAGGAATATCTGGATGTCATCAAGCGCACAGGTTCCAAGTATCTGGGCTTTGTTCCGGACTTTGGTTTCTTGTCGGTGGCACCCAATAAGCCCCAGTGGATGAAGGCCATTCAGGCAGGGGTCAAGGAAGAACATCTGGAAATGGCAGCGGAGATGCGCCGCACCAGTGTTCCGCAGGAAGAAGCACAGCGCAAGCTCATGGAAGCAGGCGCACATCCGGCGATCAACGGCGTGCTGGCTGGCATGTACGGCTTCGTGCAGTTCAAGTCCAGAGACGCGCTGCCCGGTCTGCTTCAGGAACTTAAGGATATCCTGCCGTACAGTTTTGAGATGCACGGCAAATTCCATTACCTGAGTGAGGACTGTGTCGAGCCCAGCATTCCCTATAAAGAGATTCTGGAAATGCTGACCGATACCGATTTTGACGGTTACCTGATCTGCGAGTACGAGGATGAGTTGTACTGCGGCGGTACCGAGTTTACCAAGCGTCAGCTTGCGATGGAAAAGAGACTGTTAGGCCGATAAAAAGACGAAAAAAAGCAACATGGGCCGGTGCCTGCCAGCACCGACCCACGTCTTGAGAGTGATAAATAAAAGAATTTACCGGATTTATTTTATCTCTCTTATATTTGCTTGTCAATCGTCATTCACAGATTCTGCGAAAAATAGTGAGAATCTCACAAAAAAATACACTTTTATAGCTGGCGCAGTTGGAAACGCTGGGGGAAAAGTGGAAATATGGATAAGAGAGGGCGTAGAACAGAGATGAAACTTTCAAAACGCACATTGTTTGCATACGGTGTCGGCGACTTTGCCAGTAACCTGTGCTGGACGTTCATCGGCAGCTTTCTGAGTATTTATTACACCGATGTCGTCGGCATCACGCCGGTGGCAGCGTCCGCGATCATGCTGATTGCGAAGATTTGGGATGGCATCAACGACCCGATGTTCGGCGCGATTGCCGAGCGCACCAATACCAAGAAGGGACGTTTCCGTCCGTACATTTTCTATGGCGCACCCATTCTGGCGGTACTGTCCGTACTGGCATTTACCACCTTTGGTACCGGACGCACGGCAGTTATCTGGGCGGCTGTTACCTATATCGGCTGCGGTATGGCATATACGGTTGTTAACCTGTCGTATGGTTCGCTGTCTACGGTTATGACCACCGATCCCGAAGACATCGCGCAGCTTAACAGCTACCGCATGATGGGTACCAACTTAAGCTCGGTTCTGCTCAATGCGATCACCTCGCCCATGCTGCTGTACTTCTCCGGCTCGGAGAATTACACCAAGCAGTCTTACCTGTATGTTGCAATCATCTTTGCAGTATGTGCACTGCCTCTGTTCTATTTTGTCTATGCAAACTGCAAGGAGACCATCCATCCGGTTTCGGAAGGCCAGAAAATGCCGGTTCGCATGAGTATTCGTGCTGTGCTGACCAACAAGCCGCTTGTGCTTCTGTTCTTTATCCAGTTGCTGGCAATGACCGCATTCTTTGGCCGTATGGGCGTTGTCATCTACTACCTGATGTACAATGTGCAGAGCTTCACCCTGATTTCGGCCTTTATGTCGCTGCCGTCGCTGTGCACGGTTATTGGTATCTTCGCGACCAAGAACTTCGTTGTCCGCGTAGGTAAGAAGAAGATGGCCGCAATCGGCTACATCGGTGCCGGCGCTTCGCTGATCGTCATCTATCTGGTCGGCTGGACCAACATCCCGCTGCTTCTGGCACTGCATTGCATCTATGGCTTCTTCTGCTTCTCCTTCCCCATTCCTATGGCGATGATTCCGGATGCAATCAACTACGAAGAGGATCGCATTGGCGTACGCGCAGACGGTATGTCCTATGCAGCCGTCTCGCTGTCGACCAAGTTCGGTTCGGCGTTCGGCGTATCCGGTGCGCTCCTGATTATGGGTGCACTTGGCTACGTTGCAAACCAGCAGCAGACTGCCGAGGCTCTGTTTGGCATCAACCTGACCACCAATCTGATTTTTGGCCTGATGTATTTGCTATGTCTGGTTCCGCTCTTCTTCTATCCGCTCAGTGAGCAGAAAAATGAGGAGATCCTCAAGCGCTTGGAAGAAAAGCGCAGCGCAATGGCTGCAGAAAAGGCGTAAAGAGAGCCGACTGGATCGCTGTGGGGATATCCCCTGCGGCGATCTCGTCTGCCTCATGATGAACGCATGAAAATGGTGCAAACCGTTTCAAATTTATAAAAAACACAGACAGAGAGGGAACTTATGTACATTCTGGGTTTATCTTTCGGCAGAAAGATGGGAAACACTGACATTCTGGTCAAGGAAGCACTGTTCGGTGCGCGTGAGGCAGAGCCGGACGCTGAAATCAAGTTTATCAACACCAATCGCCTCAAGATTGATCGTTGCATTGGCTGCGGTGCATGCTCGGGCAGTCTGGAAAAGGGCGGAGACAACGACTGCATCATCAAGGATGACATGCAGATGGTTGAGGATGAGATCCGCAAGGCCGACTGCCTGATCGTCGGCGCACCGGTCTATGTACTCCAGCCGGTTGGTCAGTTCAAGAACCTTGTAGACCGCTTTTCCTGCCGTCACGACGTATCCGCGATCAACTGGGTCCTCGACAAGCGCAGAGCAGGTCAGGCACCCGGCGATCCGGATGCCTTCCCGCAGGAGCGCTTCAAGCGCAGAACGGTGTCCTACATTTCGGTCGGTGGTGCGACCACCAAGAACTGGGTATCCATGGGCACGGCAACCATGCACCTGTTCGGTTTCCCGGCCATGATGAAGGTGGTCGGTAACTACGACGCGCATCACATGGGAACGACCGGAAACCCGGTACTGGATGAAAAGCTGATGAGCGACATTCACGAGATGGGCAAGCAGACCGCGCTGGCCTATCATAAGAAGGACGAGGAAATCGAGTGGTTTGGTGAGACCGGAACCTGCCCGGTATGCCATCAGAATCTGCTGATGATGAACGGTACCACCACGGTCGAGTGTCCGATCTGCGGTATTGAAGGTAAGCTGAGCGTGGAGGGCGATCAGGTTAAGGTCACCTTCTCCGAGCAGCAGCAGGCGCGCGCACGCGGTACGTTTGCCGGACTGCGTGAGCATACAGTCGAGATTCAGGGCTTCGGCGCAATTTGTGGACCCAAACTGGCGGCGATCAAGGATGAACTGCCCGAGATGCTGGACAAGTATAAGAATTTCGACGCATATATCAACAAATAATATATTTTTTGCCATGCAGATGTAATCTTTCTCTTGAAAAGCCGTACAGACAGGTGCTGTACGGCTTTTTGCTGCGCTCAAAACAGGTAAAAAGAAAACGCAGAGATCAAAATTGATCTCTGCGTGTGTTCTTGCTGTTTGGAATGGGAAATTAGCCGCGGGAGATGTTCATGCACTGCATATACATAGCGAAGCTGATGGGATCCTTGGAGACATCCTTCCACTGACGGATCTGCTTTCTGAGCTGCTGGTTCATAATCAATAACCTCCTCGTGTGAATAGGTGAATATGGTGGACAAGATAAATATCTTGTGTTTGGCGTGTGTTTACGTCTTGTTTTCTGTATTTATATTTAACCATTTTTTCGAACTTTTTTCAATGGGTAAAATGCACAAAAGTAATTTTGGAATAGGCAATTATTGAATAATAATGATGATTAAATCAAGTATATATGTAAAAAGTATATATAATACAAATTATATAACGTAAAAAATGATATCGGAGTGGAAAGGTAAAACTGAACTTTTTAAGGATGTAATGAAATTGAAGAAAAATGAAAATTCTGAATTTTGTTTAGAAAACATATTTTGGAATTGTGAGGCTAAAATGTGTCCATATAAAAATAATAAGGGATGTCAAGCAAATGGTTGATCAGACATATTATCTTGTGCATGAACAACGAAACAGCAAAGCCCTATTGTATTTCCAACAAATCCGCACGTAAAAGTACATAAAAATCCTCATATACCTTCTTATTCCTATGTTATAGCACAGAAATAAGGGGGTATTTTTTTACACACAGATCAGACAGTTCAATAAACAATATTTTA
>NZ_NFKK01000015.1:0-67086 GCF_002160355.1 Butyricicoccus pullicaecorum | reverse complement strand
GGAGAGCAGCTGTGCTCTCCACGCAGAAACCTGTGCCTTTTCCAAAGATTTATCTGCCAACCAGCAAAAAAATTTGCGCACATCGCGCAAATATTTCTCAATCGTACCCGCGCTGCGCTCTTCCGCTCGAAGATGCATGGCAAAGTCTGACAAACAATCTGTTTTACCCTGCATGACGATTCCTCCTATTCTCATAAATATGAACTTATTATACCCGTTTTACAGGAAAAGTCGAAGCCATGCAGTATTTTTCGTGTATTGTTTCATAAATGAAGCTGCTGAAACTCCGCATACATATTATAAAAGTGAAGCCGAAGGAGAAATCCTTCGGCTTTTACTTTTCTATAAGGAGCTGATCCCAATGAAACCCTGTTATATCACCCGCGGCATCCAGGCCACCATTCCACCTTGGTTGCAAACGCTCTTGTGGTACATGCGCGACAGCATGGAAGTGCCCGAGCGGGATTATCTGCAAATCTTCCGCTTATCCTGTAATGGTGACCGCCAGCGCATTGAGCATGCTCAGGAACAGCCGGAGTACAAGCACGTTGTCGCGATTCCGGACGAGCAGCCTGTTGATGCCAAGGTGTACATCATCGAAGATCCCGATCACATCACCATGTTACTAGCAGACGAATACTAAAGGAGGCTTTGAAAATGGAAGAGACGACTTATATCTGTGAGCGATGCGGCGAACGGGTTCCGGCGGATGCCTGTACGATGGTTGCAGACACGATTTTGTGCCCGGACTGCGTGGATATGTACACGACAGTCTGTGATTGCTGCGGAGAGCGGCTGTTCCTCTCGGACGATCAAGGAGATGAGAACATCACCCTGTGTGAGCGTTGCTATGAGCGACATTATACCCACTGTGAGCGCTGCGGGCGCGTCATTTCGTACAGCGATGCCTACTATGAGGACGATGACGAGGATGAGCCGCTATGTTATGACTGCCTGCAAGCTCGTTTGCAGCAGGCGACGATCCACGATTACAGCTACACACCGCGGCTGGTTTTCCATGGCGAGCGCGACAATGAACGCTTCTTCGGCGTTGAGCTGGAGATCGACGGCAACGGCAAAAGCCGCAAGAATGCCGGTGAAATCCTGAACGTTGCCAACGAGGACGCGCAGAATTTGTACATTAAAAGCGACGGCTCACTCGACTGCGGCATGGAGCTGGTCACGCATCCCATGACCTTGCAGTACCACACAGAGCAGATGCCGTGGAAAAATGTCCTGCGTAAGGCGGTCGAACTCGGATATCTCAGCCACCGCACAACAACCTGCGGACTACATGTCCACATCTCCCGCGTCGCTTTCGGCGAAACCGAGCAGGAACAGGAATTGTCCATTGCCCGGCTTCTGTACTTTGTCGAAAAGTTCTGGACTGAACTCCTGCGATTTTCCCGACGTACGGAACGCCAGATCAACCGCTGGGCAGCACGGTACGGCATGAAATTATCGCCGAAAGCTGTGATGGAGTCGGCAAAAGACTCCCGCGCGGGGCGCTATACCGCGGTCAATCTGACAAACGAGGACACTGTTGAGATTCGGATTTTCCGAGGCACCCTGAAATACAACACCCTGATCGCCACGCTGCAGTTGGTAAACGCCATCTGCGACGTGGCAATTTTGTTGTCCGACGAAGAGTTGCAGGAGCTGCCTTGGCACGGCTTTCTTGACCGGATTCACGAGCCGGAGCTCATTCAGTATCTAAAGGAGCGAAATCTCTACAAAAATGACCCTGTTATGTACGAGGAGGACGAATGATGTGCAGCCTATTTGGACTGATTGACTATCAAAATGCCCTGACAACACGGCAAAAGAACCACATCTTACAGGTGCTTGGCAAAGAATGCGAAGTGCGCGGCACTGATGCGACCGGCATCGCCTACAACTTTGGCGGCAGCATCAAGGTGTTCAAGCGCCCGCTCGCCGCGCATAAGCTCAAGTTTCACGTACCCAATGGGGTTCCTGTCGTCATGGGACATACCCGACTTGCCACACAAGGCAAACCGGCAGACAACTTCAACAATCACCCTTGGTCGACCGGAACTTTTGCACTGGCACATAATGGAGTATTGTGGAACGACAGAGAGCTCCGACAGACCGAAAATCTGCCGGATACCCGGATTCAGACCGACAGCTATGTCGCTGTACAGCTGCTCGAACAACAGAAAACCCTGGACTTCACGGCCATCAGCACGATGGCGGAGAAAATCCAGGGTTCTTTTGTCTTTACGGTGCTTGACCGGGACGACAACCTGTATTTTGTTCGTGGCGATAACCCGCTCGCGATCTTTGATTTCGGCGACTTTTACCTGTACGCCTCGACCGAAGAAATTCTGCGGCGGGCGATGCGCAAGCTGCGCCTGCACCACCGGGAGGCAGTCCACACTGAGGAGGGTGACATTTTGAAGATTGATCGAGCCGGCCAGTGCAGTTTGGGGCATTTCAATCCAAATCACAGTTTGGAGCACTTTTGGCGCAATCCTCGGTTTCGGATGCTTTCGTGGTTCGATGAAGTGGACGCGCCGGAGGCGATAGACGGGCAGACCGACCTGCTGATCCAGACTGCGAAGTCCATGGGCGTGTCCGAAGACGAGGTACTGGCGCTGCTCGATCTGGGGTACGATCCGTGCGAGATCGAGGAGCTGCTGTACAATCCGGCGCTGCTGCACGAAGCCGCGGCCGAGTTGCTTTGCGCTTACTATTAATAAGGAGAGGAGATGAGCCTATGGGTCTGGGGACCATTCTGGTCGTGATCGGTGAGATCATTGACTTGCTGGAAGACGAGGACGAATAAACCTTGCGCATTCGATTACAAAGGGAGGTGATGCGGAAAATGTAGTGAAAAGCAGGGACAACTGCCTCGTTGCAATCCGTGAAAATCGATAAGATGTAGGGACAAGGAAGGTGGTTGTCCATGACACAAAAATGTACAGGATACTTGGTCCGCAAGGCGGGATACTATCACATCGTGCTCGCCGAACGCTTTGGCAAGGGACGTAAACTGCGCTGGATTCGCACTGGAATCCGGATTGGTGAACCGCGCTATCTGGCTGAGCGGGTACTGCGCGAAAAGCTGCGCAGGCTGCTTGAGGATGCCAAGCGTGCCGAGCAGATTACCCAGTGGGGCGGTGATGCAGGCTTGTTGAGTGCGCCGCCCTCCTGCTACTTTGCGCAGTGGCTGGAAACGAGGAAGTATGCACTCTGTGAGCGCAGTCTCCGGCTGTATGAGCGCATTTTACGAAAAGCGGGGCAGTATCTGGATGAAACTGCTGCGGAATTGCGGGAATTGAAGGCCAATCATATCCAAAGGTATCTGGAGTTGCTGGCATACGAGCACAAGGCGCCCAGTACCATCCGACTGCACGGCGTTGTGCTGCGGGCGGTACTGGAGGATGCCTGTGCGCGTGGATATCTGGCGCATAATCCGGCGAAAAGGGTGCCGGTTCCGCAGGAGAGCGCCCGGCAGTGGGGCGGATGGGACGAGGACACACAGCGGAAATTGCTGTACGGCCTGAAAGGACATCCACTTGAACTGCCGGTGCATCTGGCGATGGTATACGGGCTGCGATGCGGTGAGATTTGCGGCTTGCGTTGGGAAGACATCAACTGGGACGACTCCTTATTATATATAAGAAGAAACGCGGTGTTGACTTATGACACAGATGGCAGCTCGCGCGTCATCCAGACCGAGACCATGAAAACCCAAGCAAGCCGTAGGACGTTCCCGCTGCATCCGCAGACCCGAACCCTGATGCGTGTACGAGAAGAGCAGGCAGGGGAGGGGAACGGCGCGATTTTTATCGCGAAAAATGGAAGACCGATGCGCCCGGATGGCTTGTCTAGGCGTTTTTGTCATTTTTTACAGCAGAATGGTCTGCCCAAAATCCGGTTCCATGATTTGCGCCATCTCTGTGCGACCGCACTTGCTGATCGGGGATGTGAGTTGACCGAAGTGCAGGCATACCTCGGACATGCGAGCATCCAGACAACACTGCGGTATGCCCACCTCAATCCGGACAACAACGCCAATGTGTTCCGGATCATGCAGAACGCGCTGACGGCAGTCGGATGACGGGTTAAAAGAGCGGATATGGGGAAAGGCTCAGTCCCCATATCGGCATTTCCATGGAAGTTGGGATGTACGCAGACTGCTTTTGCAGCAAGACAGGAATCGGGAGCGAATTACACAGCTCGTTAATGATGTAATCGCTGCCCAGATTTAAGTCCAGTATTAGAGCATCGACAGCATGATCTTCCCAGAGCCAACGGCACAATACGCGCAGCATATCTTGGGTTTGCGGAGAATTAGTACAACGAGAGACGATTTTGATGATAATCGGGGTGTGCTGACCGATTTTTTGGTGCAGATCACTCACGAAGTTAAGGCAGGGTTGCACCTCCTTGAGGAAGCACTTTAGCTTTTGATCAGAAGTGCCGTGCCAGTGCTGAGAAAACAGATCGGCAAAGAGCGTCAGGACAAGGCCAGACACACCGTATGGAAGCACCGATTGATAAAACTCGGCCAGCCAATCGTAGGAGGTGTCGAGAATGTGTTCAGGAAATAAGGGGGCGTCTGGAAAGCAATGATGACAGCGTGCAAGATGATCTTCGTTTGCGCCGAGTATGATAAGACCAGCCGCAGTTTTAAATATAGGATGGTTGAGCGGAGGATGTCCCAGATCTGGATTTATGGCGAAAAACAGGCGGGATTTGGCCGCAAACATACCGATGGAACCACGGTCGAGGGTTTGTTTTTTGCGCTGATCGACAGGCTGCTCACAGAAGGTGCGCGCCCATACTTGGTTCAGAACCTGAGCGTGTTCGGCGGTGTAAAACAGCGGGAAGTAAGCCGACAGCAATGTGCGCGACAGCTCGTGCGCGTATTTTTCCAGAAATGTCTGGAGGGCAAAGCGCTCGGTTTGCTGTCTGCATGCGAAAGATTGCGACACAAATGCATGGAGCAAGTCATCTTGGGCGAACCAAGTATCCAAAGTCTGGCAGAGAGACTGTCTGCGTGCCTCGAGTGTGCCGGACTGATCGGCGGAGAAGATCGCTTCCGCAATGGCGGTCAGCTGTTTTTGATTCATCTTCCGAATTCTGGTACAGACTTTGCCGGAAGGCGGCGTCTGGGACGCTGGCATATGATCCGAGAACAGCTGATTGAGAAAAACTGTGATGGTTCGCTCATCCGCCATGGACTGGGCGGCTTGATGGAGCAGCGTCAGAATACGATAGATCGGTTTGGGGTTTTCGAGTGGCTCGGAGATGGCATCGAATACACTCCGATTACTTAAGGTGTCAATGTTTGTGCGTGAAAGACGCTGAAAGAAATGTTGAGTCAATGCCGCGTTGTAGAAGGTATTCTGCTGCTGGAAGTACGCTCCCAGACCGTTGTACAGCAAAATATCATGCTGAAAGTATTCCTTCGAGGTTGCTTCTTCGCTCAAAACATCGTCTTCGGTCGCTGAAAGTACGGTGTAAGGATCCAGAATGTTTGTATCTCCTTTTTTGAATATGCCGTGACAGAGCCGGAAGATGCGCTCTTGGTTTTTGTTGAACACACGCCAGATATAAGCTGGTGCGATGGTCTGCAAATCCGGAGATGACTCCAGAAACAGCTGCACCTTCAGGAAGAACTGATATAAGGGATCCTCCTGATAGGCAGATAAGAGCTGCTTCAGTGTTGGACGCAGCTTGTTATAATCCTTGCGAGAGAGCAGCTTTGTAAAGTCCTTGTGGGGAAGCGGTTTTTGTGAAGCGCAGGAGGAAAGCAACAGATATATTCTGGCTTTTAAGTTACCCATGCGCTCGCTCAGGTACGAAGGAGTGCCATTCTTGTCAGATTGCAAATCTTCAGACACCTCGCAGAACTCGTTGAGTATGCTGTCGACCGGAACACATTCGCGGTTTTTACTGAGGAGGTCTTGCAGTTGTGTCACCAGATCAATGATCTGTGCGTCCGTCATATCATCTACATGCTCCGCTTTGCATGCAAGTTTATGGAGCGCAGTAAGAAAGTCAAATCTCAGCATGCACTGGCCAATGCTTCCATATTTATTGTATCTCAGGGCTGTTGAGGTTAGGCGTTTGGTGCCCATGAAGTACGCGGTGAAGAAATTGAGCAGGGCTTTCGCCTGTTCAAAGTTCAAAGGGTGGGGCTCCAATGCGGTAGCTTGAAGTGGTTTGAGTTTGGCAAGCAGTTTGTCACATTGTTCGTTCAGTGATTGCTGCTGCCAGCGCTCTGAATAGAGCTGGAAGACGTCCAAATCCTGCCGCTGGATGGCTTGGGACAGCGTCTGTTTGAGGCAGGAGTGTTCCAGCTCGGCATGCAGGGTTTGCTGATCGGGTGTTTCCAGCAAACGGCGCACTTCCCTGTGCACCGTGTCCGACTGGCACAGGGAGGGAAAGGGGAACAGGTACTGGCGATAGCAGAAATGGAGGAAGAGTAGCTGCGAATACTGGTAGCATTCTTGCTGGGAGGGTTTGGACAGGCCCTTTAAACGCTTGGAAAGTGTCTCAAAAAAGGTGATAGCATTGTTGGTAGGCAGCTCTAAATCCGAGCAAATGGTGTAAAACGTGTCGAACTGGCGCAGAATATAGCGCAGACCATGTGCGGGTTCAAATTCAAGTAAAAATGGGACGGATGCCGACTCCTGATTAAGGGTCGGCTTTTTTGTTGCGTCAGAGATGTAAAACATGGCGTGGCCTCCTTTTTGAAATTGTAGCCGAAATGGGTGTTTGCTGCACTGTGGAAGCAGTGTGTGGTCGATATAATAAGACCGTAGAAAGGTTGTGAAAATATGAAGGAAAAACGAATTTCTGCTACTTTGCAGGAGAAGAATGGACGATTTTACATCGTTGCACGCATACCGACACCTATCGGGCAGTACAGGCAGAAATGGATTTCGACCGGCTTACCCGTCACCGGAAACAAGCGCAAGGCAAAGCAGATGCTCGACTCCAAGCTCATCGAGCTGCAGGAGCAGCTGGACGAGCAGCAGCGGCGAGCGGGCTGGGCGGTGGCTGATGTCGGAGAGATTTTGTTCGTTGCGCTGATCGACCGGTGGCTGCGCCGCAAGCGACTGGAACTTGCACCGACCACCATCGAGGGGTACGAACGGATTCTAGTGAGACTGCGGCCGTACTTTGCCCGGCTTAACTTGGTGACCAATGCCGTGTCGCCGGCGGTGATTGAAGGGTATGTCGACTTCCTTATCAAAGAAGGGCTGTCCGCAAACACCGTGCGGCATCATCTCACACTGCTCAAGTCGGTTTTCAACGATGAGATCCGCAACGGAGCCCCAATATTGAACCCGGTAAAATGCGTGAAAGCGCCGAAAAACGAAACTTTTGAGGCGAATACATACACGATCGATGAGGTCGGTGCATTGTTCGATCTGTTCCGCGGAGACCCGCTCGAAGACGTTGTCCAGATCGCGGTCTTATACGGGTTGCGTCGCAGCGAGATTCTGGGGCTCCGATGGTCCGATATCGACTTCGATCGACAGGTCTTCCACGTGCGCCACAAAGTCGTGCAGGTCAAGGTCGACGGTGTTTGGCAGCTGATCCGGAGCAACGACCTCAAGACAGAGGCATCGCGGAGAAGTTTTCCGCTGTCGGACGCGATGCGCGAGCGTCTGCTGGCGCGTAAAGCCGCAGCCGAAGCCCGACGGGCAGCGGATGAAGGATACAGCGATACCGATGCGGCGTATGTGTTTATCGACCAAAATGGTGTGCTGTTGTGGCCGAATTATGTGACCGACCATTTTCGGCATAAAATGGCCGCAAGCACGCTGCCAAAGCTGCGTTTTCACGATTTGCGGCACACCTGCGCAACGATTTTGCTGCAAAATGGCTGCAGTTTACGCGAAATTCAGGCGTATCTGGGTCACGCCACCTACATGACAACGACGCGCTACGCGCACGTTGACGGCAAGAGCAAACAGCATGCCCTCGACCTGCTGGGAGAGGTGCTGTTAAAAAATACAAACGAAGAAAAAGGAGTAGATTATGAATAAGACAGAAGCACAATATACGAATGCGATCATTGCGTTACTCGATGCGTGTCTTGAAAAGGAGTCATTTCTGTTTGAACGCCCCAGAGGCATCACGCGCGTTTTTAAAAACACGCAGATATGCGAAGAAATGTGGGATGCAATCATGGATTTTCGCAAGGAAATCGTGAAGAAATTGAAAAAATCAGGTATGAAAGTTAAAAACAGTTGTGTGCGAGATAAATCAAATGTGCAATTCGAATGGATTCCCTTGCCCGCGCCGATGCTTAATATTGCAGTGGAAGGCCGGGTTATTCGCTATCGGGTTACCGTGTTTTCGCGCAAAAAGTATATTTTATTGTCGATTAACCGAGTCGAAGCCAAGGCTCAGTATGATTTTGAAGGCATCGATTTGAATGAAAGCGAAAAGAGAATGGTGCATCATGTTTTGGACATTGTCGGGCATGGCCTATTTTCTGGTACGATCTGGGTCGATCGCCGACTTAGAAGAGTTTGTTCAGGTGCAGCACAACAGGAAACGACTCTAAAAGATCTAGATGCAATCGAACGCCTGCCAGTGCCGGTCGTGTTCTGTGCGGTACACGCCATCTTGACGACGGTCATGTCGGAGTTCCCCGCGGGGATCAAGCCTCTTTACTACCCTGCTCTGCGTCTCAGCGACAACGAAGCGGCAGAGTCGCTGCAGCTGCAAACCCTGCGGGCGCTGATGCGCGATTTGAATTTTACGGAGGTCAAAATTTGCATGACGCTGTGGCAGACCGAATTCGAGGTGCAGGACACACAGGCGATCGAAATCCTGCGCAAAATCTCGCACATACCGCTGCTGGTGCGGGTTGAACGCGACAAAGTGCAGAGGATTTTATCGTTGCTGATGCAGCAGGCACGGGGGGATGCCACCTACGGGCACAGTGACTACCCACTTGGGACGCTGCCGATTCTTATCGGCAGCACCCTCCCGCCTGACAGTCTGTGCTTCACACTGGACTGGCCGGCGTTTGAGGCGCCGGGCAGCGGAGATCTTGCAGTCCTGCGCGATGTTGCCAAGGTGATCGTTGCGCAGCGCGAGCGGTTTGTAAGATGCTTAGCGTGGCAGATGACCAACCGCACGGTTGGAGTTGAAAGGTATGAAAAAGTATATATTTTAAGCGCATGCGCAGCAATTGATGAGATTGTCGGAAGCGAGACCAAAAGGCCATTTTCACACTGGGCGAACGGTTTATTTGCGCAGCACGAGATGCAGCAGACCGAGCAGCTCGAACGCTTCGATCGGGCAGTCCAGCTTCTCCGAGATCGGGCGTGTTGGGATGATGTTGTCGCTCCTTCGGCAAAGGAGATGGGAGCAGGAAGCCTCGCGTTTTGGTACAAGGGGAAGATGGAAGAGCCATGTATTGCCTTCGAGCTTAAGGATAGTTTTCCACGTTTCCTAGAGTCTCGACTGGGGCTGCGTAGGGCGGATTCTGAAGTGTTCCGCACTCATATCAAGACGCTCGGCCTGTTGGAAAAAATGAGCCAGAACGTGCGCGGCCAAAACGGAAAATCCACGGCACACGTGCTTTTTCCCGTGTGCATATGGGAAAAAACCGAAGAACATATGACGGAAACATGTGATTTGTGATCTGCAAAAGTTTGTAAAAACACATATTTTCCTGTATTTTTTAATTTTTTTGCGTTGTGACGTTGTGAACGCGTGCAGCCGGTTTTACATGCCGGCTGCCGGTATCTACATGAAGAAGGGAGCATGTTATGTTGCAGACAAAAATCTTGGAACAGTTGGGGATTGAAAGCCTGCGTCCATTTCAGGAGGCCGTGCTGGAGCAGCTGCTGGCTGGTACCGATGCGCTGTGCATCGCGCCGACCTCGGCGGGTAAGTCGGTTATTTTTCAGGCATTGGCGCTGCAGCGCGAGCAGCTCGTCATCGTGGTGGAGCCACATCTGGCGCTGGAGCTTGACCAGGTGCGTCAGATGCACGAGCGCGGAATTGCGGCGGCGACCATCAACGGCCTGCTACCGCCTGCGGACAAGCAGCAGGTGCTGGAACAGATCGCGTCCGGTCAGCTGCGGCTGCTGTATGTTACGCCCGAGATGTTGCAAAATGTAGAGTTAAAACAAACAATTAAAGAATGCAAAATTGCCGGTGTTATGGTGGACGAGGCACATTGCATCGTCAAGCAGGGAAGCGGCTTCCGTGAGGACTATTTGAGGATCAAGGACTTCGTTGCCGGTCTGCCGGAGCGTCCGGTGGTGGCGGCATTTACCGCGACTGCCACCATGGAAACTGCCGATGAAATCGCTGTTAAGCTTGCCCTGCGAGCTCCGTACATCCATCGGATCGGCGTTACCCGAGACAATATTTTGCTTCGCGTGATCGAGGTCGGACAAGGTCTGGGAGGCCGCAAGGATGCCGAGGTCATTGAGCAGCGTAAGCGAGAGGAGATCGTTGCCCTTCTTCGTAAGTGTAAAACCGGGCGCGTTGTAATTTACAGCAACACGGTCAAGCGGGTCGAAAAGCTGTATAAGTTCCTCAAAAAGAGCGGTTTCTCGGTCGCGTGCTATCATGGTAAGCGCAAGAATAAAATGGAAATCCTGCAAGATTTCCAGAACGGCAAGCAGCGTATTATGGTGTGCACGAACGCCTTTGGACTCGGCGTCAACATTCCGGACATCCGGCTGGTCATTCATCACGCCCCGCTGATCGGGCTGGACGATTACACCCAGGAGGTCGGACGAGCCGGGCGTGACGGTAAGAAGTCCAAGGCCGTGCTGCTCTGGCACAGCTATGACTTTACCATCTGCGAGCGTCTGATTCGCAAGAACGCGCTGGACCTGACCGGCAAGGAACTCAAACAGCGTCTGGCTGCACTGCATGCCCTGCAGGCGTACGCACAGACCGAAGATCGCTGCCGCTGGCAAATGATCCGCGAATTTTTCGGAGAGCAGCCGGGCAAACGCTGTAAAAAACGATGCGACTACTGCAAGCGCAAGTAAACGGCGATGATTCTGAACAAAGCGGCAGCATCGCCTGTGTGTTAAGCGTAACACCGTGCTTTGCTTTACGCAAGCAAAATGACGTGATTGGTTGACAAAACAGCCCAAAACACATATAATATTTTTGAATAACAATAGTATGGAAAAGAGAAAATGGGATATGCTCAAAGAAGATATGATGCGCAGACTGCGCGATCTGGACGAGGAGGCAGCGCTTTTACTGCCTGATAGCCAGCGGCTGCGGCTGGTCATCGTGGGCGGCGGCGCACTCATTTTGATGGAGGTCATCGCGCGAAGTACCCATGATATTGATGCGCTCGCGGTGTCGCCGCAGCTCAGGTCGCTGCTGGCCGATTATGATATCAACTGTGATGTGCAGGCGTACAGCTGCAACTTTGCCTACAATTACGAGAGTCGTCTGCAAAAACTGCCGATTGACGGTCAGGTGATCGATTTTTACACGGCGTCTCTGGAAGATATCGTGATTGCAAAGCTGTTTTCCATTCGGCCGCAGGATCGGGAGGACATTATTTCGCCAGCCGTGATTGCCCAGCTCGACTGGGAGCACCTGCACCAGATCGCCCATGCACCCGATGAAGTGATGGCAAACGTGCTCAGTGACCGGTCTTATCGCGATTTTCTGTATGATTTTTCCGAGTATGAAAGGAGATACCGCCCGTGCGGCAACTGACATTCCGTGGATTCGTAACCCAGTATGTACAGTCCCTGTCCCTCACGGGGACGCTCAGTCTGAGCAAGCTGTTTGAGGAGATGACCACCCAAAACGCCCGCCTGAAAGCCCCGCTGTTTGCGTACGCGGTCGAGAGCGGCAAGCTGCACACGCTGCTCAACGTCTGCCGTGACAATCAGGCGGTTTTCGCCGAGTACACCGCGCTGTACGAGATGTTAAACAAGAATGAGGATGTGAAATGGTCATCCGACACCTTGCCGCCCGAGTACCAGAAGGTGTGGAACAGCTTTTGTGCGGTCAAGCGGCAGGGCGAGCGTGATGATCGCGTCAAGCAGTTGATGGCGGACAAGATCACTGCCATCCAGCAGCAAAAAGGTCTTTCGACCTATCGCATGTGCAAGGATTTGCAGCTCAATAACGCAAACGTCAACGCGTGGCTCAAGAATCGAGATCCCAAGAAGATCGGTCTGGACACTGCGCGTGCCGTTCTGCGCTATGCCGAGCGCTATACCCCAGCGCTGGCGTAAAAGCCATCCATCTGCAATTTGTTAGAATTTTGTTAGAAATGCGGCTGTGCGTCGCACCCCAAAAAATTCCAACCCCTTCCAAAAGGACAAAAAAATCCCCGTATCGAAAGATACGGGGATTTCTTTGTGGTGCCGCCAGCGGGAATCGAACCCGCACACTATTTCTAGCGAGGGATTTTAAGTCCCTTGTGTCTACCAGTTCCACCATGGCGGCGATTTCCAGCCCAATTATTATACCAAACAGAGCGGCGGTCTGTCAATGGGACGGGGAAAGAACTGGGGGTGATTGGGAGAAAATCAGCCAAGCTTGCTCTGTGCCTTGGCCTCAAAGCGCTCCTTTGCGACAATCGCACGCTGATGGGTACCCTCACCGATCAGACCGGCCTCGTCGTAAGCGGCAACCTTAAAGGTCAGGATTTTGCCATTGGGTGCGATCTCGACCAGTTCGGTCTCAAAATGTACCTTCATGCCAGCCGGGGTTGCAGCGACGTGGGAGACGTTCATCTGGGTGCCGACTGTGGTGCGGCCTTCCTCGAGGTAGGGAGCAACGCTTTCGGCAGCGGTGCCCTCGATGCCGGCGATCATCATGGGGGTGGCGTAAACAGCGACCAGACCGCTGCCGACATTCTTTGCGAGCAGGTCTTCGGTGACGGTCAGTTCCTTATATCCCTTAATACCGAGTTCCATCGTGAGATTCCTCCTGAAAAATGAATGGATTTGTTTTGCATTGGCGAAAAGCCCTACTGTTAGAGTACTCGAAAGTGTGGCACATGTCAATTACCGGAGGGAAGGAAAAGGAAGGGTCTTAAAAAAATCTTAATCGTTTGCCCTCTAGGATTTTAAAAAAGATTGTGAGAGAATAGAGACAGGAAAGAAAGCAGTCCGCACAGGCGGGCGAAAGGGGGACTTTTTGATGTATACGATTCTGGTCTGCGACGACGATCGTGATATCGTGGCCGCGCTCAAGATTTATCTGTCTGCCGAGGGCTATGAGGTACTCCCGGCGTACACGGGCAAGGAAGCACTCGATCTTCTGGACGAACACACCGTGCATCTGGCACTGATGGATATTATGATGCCGGTTATGGATGGTATTATGGCGACGGCCAAACTGCGCGAAAAGACCAACATTCCGATCATTCTGTTAACGGCCAAGAGCGAGGACACCGACAAGGTGCTGGGTTTGACCATCGGTGCGGACGACTACGTGACCAAGCCCTTTAACCCGATGGAGGTGGTTGCGCGCGTCAAGTCGCAGCTCAGACGCTATACCATGCTGGGTTCGCTGCAAGCCGAGCAGCAGAAAAAACCCAAGGTTATTACCATCGGCGGCGTAACGCTGGACGATGAGAGCAAGAGCGTGACCGTGGACGGTGACCCGGTGACGCTGACCCCGACCGAGTACAGTATTTTGAAGCTGCTCATGCAGAACCCCGGACAGGTATTTTCCAGTGCGCAGATCTACGCGGCAGTGTGGAAGGAGGACGCGTACGGCAACGACTCGACGGTCGCCGTGCACATCCGTCATCTGCGGGAAAAGATCGAGATTACCCCAGCCGAACCGCGCTATGTCAAGGTGGTCTGGGGACAGGGCTATAAATTTGAGAAGGGAGGCGCAGCAACGTGAAAAAGCGATATCAAGCGGGCGTCAAGCTGCTCGCGGCACTGGTCTTAGCCGTGTCTCTGCTGGTGGTGAGCTTTGGCGGTGTCGTCACGGTGTACGGACTTTCGATCGGTGCGCTGTCCGGCCAGAGCGTGACCGAGACCGGATATGTGCAGACGCTGGCGATGTGCGGCCCGGGCGGTAATGGCTATTACGGCCAGAGTATTGCCGATATGAAGGACTATTACCGGTATTCAAATAGCGATGTGGCTTATGAAAAACAGCAGATGACCGTGCTCAAAAGTGAGTATGCGCCTCAGCGCAGCAATGTGCGTGTGCGCATGGTGAGTGTAAACAGCAACGGGGAGATGACCGGAACGCTGTCCACGCTGGGCGGCGACTGGGTCGATGAAAATTGCATCCTGGTCTCCTCGACCAGCTGCGAGCAATCGAACGGACAGCCTGCGCGCATTGACGTTGGATTTGACCGCGCGTTCTCGGTGGAAGATGACGCACTGGGTCGATATTTGACCGGCTATCGGTTTGTGCATGGCGTGACGAGTATGGGACTGATCCCCGGTGCGGCAGCGGCGGCTGTGCTGAGTGTGCTGCTGGGGCTCTACCTGCTGCTTGCGGCCGGTCATCGGGCAAACGAGACCGAGCAGGACGGCATCCGCCTGCGGTTTTTCGACCGCTGGCCGGTGATTTTGCTGGGTGTTCTGCTGCTTGTCGCCTACTGTGCGTTCCAGCTCATCTGGGAAGGCTTCAACTATACGTACACCGCTCCGGCTTACACCACCGTAGATGCGGCAGAGATTATGGTCAGCTACCCGGCGTACGGCATTGATTTTCTGCTGACCCTGACCGCGGTACTGATTTGGGCGTTCGTACTGGTATGCTTCTTCGTCCTGCGGTCGCTGACCGTGCGCATCAAGGCACACCGTCTGTGGCGTACGACGCTTACCTTTTATATCTGCAATCCGATTTACTTGTTTGCCAAGCGCAAGCGCGAGCAGTACCACGAGCAAAAGACCGCACAGATGGTGCGATCGATCGAGCAGGCGGTAGACGCTTCGTTCCAGGAAGCCAAACCGGACGAGCGGGACAAGGACACCGGATTTGTGCTGGTGCTGGACGGCGACAAGGCCAAGGAGACCGTGCACGGATTTGCGCAGAAGGCGCAGGACGCTGCGCGTCAGGTCGCGGACAAGGCGCGGGCGTTCGAGTGGGAAGGCTCGGGCATCCAGCGGGTACTGGGCCGGGTCAAGAGCGTATGCGGATACATCTGGCGCAGTCTGTGCAAGATGGCATCGAGCATGAGCATCATGTGGACGGGTATGCTGTGGGGGGGCTGTATCATCGCAGCGTTCTGGATTGTAGGCGTGGCGTCGGGCAGCTTTGAGGTCGGTGTATTTGTGACCCTGCTGGCCATCGGTTCCCTCGTCGGATTGGCGTGGGTGCTGTCCCAGCTGTCGCGCCTGATCGAGGGCGCCAAGCACCTGTCCGAGGGTGATCTGTCCTATAAGATCGACACCGCCCATCTGCACGGACCGTTCCGCCGCAATGCCGACATGCTCAACCGCATCTCGAGCGGCTGTGCGGTGGAGGTCGAACGACGGATGAAGAGTGAACACCTCAAGACCGAGCTGCTCACCAACGTCAGCCACGACATCAAGACCCCGCTCACCTCCATTATCAACTATGTCGATCTGCTCAAAAAGACCGACCCGCAGCCCAAGGAGGCAAGAGAGTACGCGGACGTGCTCGAGCGCCAGTCCAACCGCCTCAAAAAGCTGCTCGAAGACCTGATCGAAGCGTCCAAGGCTTCGACGGGAAACATCACGGTCGAACTTGCTCCGACCGACGCAGCCGAGCTTTTGCGGCAGGCGGTGGGCGAGTACAGCGAGCGTCTGACCGCGCAGTCGCTCGAGACCGTGCTGCGTATCGGCGGCGAAAGCTGTACGATCACGGCCGATGGCCGTCTGCTGTGGCGTGTGTTCGACAATCTGCTGGGCAACGTGGTCAAGTACGCCATGCCGGGTACACGTGTTTATTTGGATCTGACCGAGCAGGGCGGTCAGAGCAGCATTGTGGTCAAGAACATCTCGCGGGAGGCGCTGAACATCGACACCGATGAGCTGATGGAGCGCTTTGTCCGGGGTGACGCATCGCGCGCAACCGAGGGCAGCGGACTGGGTCTGTCCATTGCACGCAGTTTGACCGAATGCATGGGCGGACGGTTCGAGCTGTCGGTGGACGGTGACCTGTTCAAGGTTACGCTGCGATTCCCCATGCACCCGCATCAAAAAGGAACAACCTGATTTTCGGCACTTTGACGGTCGGCGCATTCTTGCGCCGACCGCTTTTTGCCGTTTGGTAAAAATTTTCACAAAAAACAAGTTTAGGGGTACACAAAGGAAAAAGTGTGTGTTACAATATTCGAGGTTAAAACGAAAAAATGAATTAAAATATAACCAAAAAGGAGCCGCACGTACAGACGGTCAGACGGCTGGGAAGAAAGGAAGCGAGAGCATCATGAAATGGTATCATCGGGCGTTGTCAGGCGTACTGGCCGCGTCAATGGGCGTTGGACTGCTGGGCAGCCTGCCGCAGGCGGCAGCGGTCAGCAGCGTCAGCGCAGGGAAAAATGCGGTCGGAACGACTCAGGCAACCGGCGAAATTCAGGCAACAATCCGCCTGGATTATCCGATTTCTAGTCAAAAATTACAGGAAATCGGCGCAAAACTGACCCTGTTCCAGGGGAAGGAAGCGATTGCGACCGGCGATCTCAGTCAGGACAGCACGCTGACCTTCTCTGAGAGCACGACGGCATCGGGTAAGGTGTCGCAGCGCACCACCGATCAGACGGTAAACTACATCGACGTGAACATTCGTGGTCTGTCTGCACAAGAAGATGAGAATGCTTATCATCTGAAATTTGAAGCAGAAGGTTTTAAGACGTACGAGAGCGACGAACTCACGCTGTCACAGTACTCCAAGGGCATTGTCCTGGGTACGGGCGACGCAACGTTCACCCAGGGCGATTTAAACGGTGACAACGCGATCAACACGAGCGACGTTGACATCGTCAAGAGCAAGCTGAGCACCAACGACAGCAAGACCGACTTAAATGGTGACGGCAAGGTCGACATTTACGACCTCGCGGCAGTCACCATGGCATCAGCCGCGACCGGTGAGGCACAGCTGTTCAACACCACGGTCATTACGGCCAAGGTCGTAGACACCGCTTCGGTTGCACAGGCGATCACTGGCAGCGATAAGGTCGAGATTCAGCAGGGCGACGTATCCTCTCTGTTCACCGACGACGGCCAGACGGTCACGCTGGTGCCCAAGGGCGGCAGCGGCGAGCTGGAACTGCCCATTCCGCTGGCACAGTCGGCGCAGGAGACCGGCGTCGAGATGGAGCAGGTCTCCATCGTCAGCTCGACGGCCAACCCGGTTGAAAAGGGTACGGTCATAGCCGAGCTGGTAAGCGGCGATACCATCGAGGTTCCCTTCGATCACAGCAACCCGGACGGCGTGCTTGCCATGCAGCTGCGCGATGACGGCCGCAAGACGGTCACCATCTCGCTCGGACAGCGCGTACCGGTCAAGAAGATCACCATTAAGGTCGAGGTCAAGGACAACCAGCCGGTTGTCGTTGAGCAGATCAAGTTCGTACAGGACATCGTGCCCGAGGAGCCGGTCGTTGAAGACGTACAGGTCAAGAACGTTCAGGCGACGGCAGGCACCAAGCAGGTCACCCTGACCTGGGATGCCTTCCCGAACATCACCGGATATAAGATCTACTACGGCACGAGCGCGGACAAGCTGACCAGCACGGTCGAGACCGAGCAGACCACCTACACGGTCGGAAATCTGGAAAACCTCAAGACCTATTACTTTGCGGTCGCGCCGATCTCCAACGCAGGCGGTCAGACCTGGGAGGGCGGCAAGTCCAAGGTCGTCAGCGCAACGCCGCAGCCGAACAGCGTACCCGACAAGCCGGACTCTGTCACGGTCACCCCGGGTGATGCGTTCCTGACGGTCAACTGGAAGCCGGGCAAGGATACGGTCTCCAGCCGCGTCCAGTACCGCGTCAAGGGCGAGGGCGAATTCACCCTCCTGTCGGGCTCTTACCAGTCCTCGGCGGTCATCACCGGTCTGGAAAACGGTGTGACCTACGAGGTACAGGTATTCGGTGTCAACAGCAACGGCAACGGCCCGGTCTCGCTGACCGCAGAGGGCACGCCCAAGCTGTCCGAGATCGAAGGACCCGAGCTGCCGACGGTCAACCGTCTGGAGAACAGCGTTATTATCAGCGCGACCTATCCGACGAGCAATGTACACTGGGGCCTGAGCCGCGGTGAGCTGCCCAAGTCGGTCTACGACGGCAATTATAACACCGGCTGGATCGCTCGAACCTGGTCGGAGAGCAGAGCGTTCACCTTTACCTTTGACAAGGAATATGAGATGAACTATCTCATCTACGTGCCCGATCTGCGCAACGACCCGGAGAAGTCCGGCAAGCGTTACCGCGACTACTTTGATTCGTTCAACATGTGGATCAACGGCGAGCGTGTCACCAATGTCTCCTTTGAAAAGGGCAAAGACAATACCTACTTCATCGTAAAGTTCCCCAAGAGCACGGTAAAATCGCTGACCGTCGAGGCAAGCCAGTGGGCAGGCGCGGGCAACCTGAGCCTGACCGAAGTCGCGTTCTATGAGTACGGCGATCTGGACAATAGGATTCAGGATCTGTTCGCAAACGACAGCCACACTGCACTGGCAGAGGGTGTCGATCAGGACAAGATTGATGCGCTGCGCGCTCGCGCAAAGGATGCGGACGCTTACTATGTAAACCGTGAGGTTCTGCTCGACGAGCTGAACAACGCACAGCAGCTGCTCGAAAAGAAGGACAGCGAGCTGAACGTGCGCACCGGCTTTACCTCGCGCACCGCGTCGGCAGACGAGCATTTTGGTCAGACGGCTTCGGCGCTCCAGCCGCTTGGTGTGTCGGCATTGTCTAACCAGTCCATCTCGCTCTACGTTGAGGGCGTACAGGAAGGCGACAGCATCAAGCTCGTCCAGTGGCAGCAGTATTCCGAGACCAGCGCAACCACCAAGAGCTACGAACTGCACAACGGCCGCAACCGCATCTGGCTGAGCCAGATTGGAAACAGCGGTTCGGGTGAGCGCGGCGGTTCGCTGTATATCGAGTACAGCGGCTCGAACGCCGACGGCATCAAGATTCAGGTGCGCGATACTTCGGCAAACAAAAATGTAATTACCCAAATCCCTTACCTTAACATACAGCCGTCTCAGTGGTACGGCAAGAGCGAGAATGAGCGCAAGGCTCTGCTCACGCCTTACGTCGAGGCGCTCAAGGCACATGTTTCCAGCCTGAGCTTCCCGAATGAAACGGCAAGAAAGACCAACACCAGAAACGTGACCGAGATTGCAACGCCCAGCGTGCTGCTGTCTCTGCCGGCCGATCAGGTGCTGGCCGGCCTGGGTGGTGCAAGCGCATCGACCGAGGATATGACAAACCAGCTCTACCGTGCGATCGTCGCATGGGAGCAGCTGATCTTCCTGGCAAACAAGACCCAGGGTATCATCTCTGCCGATCAGGCGTTTGATTCCTACCAGTATCCCATGCAGACCCGTCAGAACATCCGCTTCTCTCGTCTGTTCTCGGGTGCGTTCATGTTCGCGGCTGGCAGCTATGTCGGCATCGACTACAACGAGACCCGTGCCATGGTGACCGGCTACCCGCTTGGTCAGACCGGTGCGGGCGGTATCGACTCTGACGATGTAAACGGCCTGTACGGCTGGGGCATCGCGCACGAGATCGGTCATAACATGGACAAGATCGGCTACGCCGAGATCACCAACAACATTTACTCGCTGGTTGCACAGACCGCGGACACCGAAAACATGACCGGCCCGTCCCGTCTGGAGGGCATGTACCCGGACATCTTCAACAAGACTGCACTGGGCAAGCCCGGTCAGGCAGGCAACGTCTTTGTACAGCTTGGCATGTACTGGCAGCTGCACCTCGCATACGACGATGAGGGCAACGCACTCAAGGGCGCAGGTTCGCTGGACTTCTTCAACGAATTCTTCAAAAAGTGGAAGGCAGGAGAGCACAGCGGCGCATCCAAGGATGACCGCATCGCGCTGATCGCGTCCGAGGTCACTGGCAAGAACCTGACCGAGTTCTTTACCCGCTGGGGTATGGAGCTCAGCGAGAGCACCAAGAGCACCCTGTCCTCGTACGGTGAGGAAGAGCGTGAGATCTGGTACCTGAGTGACCAGTCGCGCCGCGACCGTCTGGCAGGTGAGTCCAAGGCATCCATGACCGCATCGGTCAAGGCTGAGATCAAGGACGACACCAAGGTGCAGCTGACCATTGAGGCGCACGGCGATGCCGACCGCGTACAGGGCTATGAGATTCTGCGCAATGGCACTTCGATTGCATTCCTGATGGGCAACGGCAGCGCGACCCAGACCTACACCGATTCGGTTGGTGCAGCCAATAACATGGCGCTGAGCTACTCGGTGCGCGTTATCGACAAGCTGGGTTATGAGGTTGCAGACGCACATGCGTCCGATGTACGCATCTCCTACGATAAGACCATCGCTTCGGACGAATACACCATCGTCCGCGACGAGAAGAACGGCAATGTGCTGATTACGGTCAAGGACCCGGATAGCCTGCTGACGGTCTCCGGTATCAAGATCACCGGCAACCATGTTCCGAGCACTGGTACCCTGATGGTACTGGTATCGGACAAGGTTCATGAGATCCCGACCACGCAGCCCACTGAGAGCATTCCGATGACCGCTCTCGTACCGGCGACCACCATCGTTCCCGAAACGGACAAGACCGAAACCACCGAGACTACTCCGGAGACTACGCCGGATGCAAGCCAGCCGGAGGCAGGTGCGGAGGGTGCACAGAATGAGGATGCTGTGACCAACCAGCCGGCAGCCGAGGAAGGCAGCACGGCAGCCGAGCAGCCGAACGAGCAGCCGACGGTCGATACGACCCAGCCGACGGAGGACAAGGTCGAAGATACCGACGTGGTTGATCTGGAGAATGAAGCAGTACCGCTGGCAGGTCTTGGCCAGGTTGAGGTACAGGGCGACTGGACGATTGCCAAGATGGGCAGCTTTACGGTCAACGAGTCGAGCGATCCCACCCACTCGTTCCTGACTTACTTCAACAAGCCGGGTGTACAGGATACCCGTATCTGGATGTACGACGCAAAGCAGATCGCGATTTCGGGCATTCCGTCCGACGTTGCACTGGAGGACATCCAGCTGCTCGACTACCCGGGCGACAACATCGCCTTCACCGAGGGCGCGTCCATCGGTGTGCTGGGTCAGGATTACACCTACGAGACGACCGAGGGCACCGAGAAGATTCCGGCTGGTACCATCGTCGTAACCGGCAGCTATCGCGGCGACCCGCTGTACAACAGCGTGCGCATCGTTGGCAAGATGCAGAGCATGATGCCGGGTTCGAGTGCGGCGCCCACCGTATCCGAACGCACGCTTTCGGGTGAGACGCTGCTGTTTGCCGAGATCCCGGAGGACGGCGCAGTCAGCACCATCAGCGACGGTTTCTTCCTGTTCATCCCTGAGGATCAGGAGGCCTTCAAGAAGGTCAATGAGGACCATGTAGATGAGCATAATCACGGTGAAACCAACGAGGTCATCATCGAGTTCAAGGCACAGATGTGGCGTGCAGTTGACGTTGAGGGTCACGACCCCCGCATGACCAGTGATACGGTATTCATCAGCGTACCGCGCTATGAGAGCATGCCGAATATCATTCTGGCAGAGTAACAGAAATTAGGATTTTAGAGTAAGCATATAGGATTTTGTGAAGAAATGGAGGACGCGATGAAGCGTTGGATGAAAACAAGTATCTGCGCGCTGACCCTGGGCGCGATGCTCCCGATGACCGCGTTCGCGGCGGAGCTGTCGATCTCCTTTGACAAACAGGGCACGAGTGCCACGGCGGTACTGACCGATGTGGGCACCGATCGTTATGCGGCGGAGGTCACCTTCCAGGTGACCAACACCGCCGACATCCAGTTTGCCGGAACGGCGGACACGCATGCGATGACGGTGGACGGCTCTGCCGGAACGGTCACCCTGTACGCAGCGTCGCGCACTCCGCTGACGGCAGTAGACGGGTCGCTCAAACTGGGCACCCTGTCGGTTGCCGCGGGCACTGAGGTCAAGCAGGTTAACGGCGCGGTCGTACTCGACCGCACGCTTGGCCGCACCGAGTACGCCGATGTCTCGCTCTCGGTCACCCGTGACCAGGACGGCTCGGACAACGGCACCGGCGGCGATAACTCCACCGGTGGTTCGACTGGCGGCTCGTCGGGGGGCGCATCCCACCCGGAGGCCGGAAGCACCACCGATTCGAACAAGGATCGCACCCCGGAGGTATCGGTCGACGGCAAGGGCGGTAAGGTCAAGGCCGACAGCGACGGCACGGTCACCATTACCCCGGATGACGGCTACCGCATCGCAAAGATTTTGGTCAACGGCAAGGAAGTGGACATCGAGAACAAGCTGACTGGCTTAAAGTCCACCGATGAGGTTGTCGTTACCTTTGAGAAGATCGAGGAGACCAACAAGCCTACCGTATCGTTCACCGACGTGCAGCCGACCGACTGGTACGCTGAGGCGGTCACTTATGCGGTTGAAAACGGCCTGTTCCAGGGCACCAGCGCGACAACCTTTGAGCCCAATGCCAATATGAACCGCGCAATGCTGGTCACCGTGCTCTACCGTATGTCGGGCGAGCAGGCAAAGGCCGATACCGCGTTCGGCGACGTCGCACAGAACGCATGGTACGCCGAGGCTGTGGCATGGGCAAAGACCAACGGTATCGTCTCTGGCGTGAGCGCAACCCAGTTTGCACCGAACCAGAACGTTACTCGCGAGCAGATGGCAGCAATCCTGTACCGCTACGCACAGTATAAGGGTCAGGAGACCGGTAACGCGGACGCAAACCTTGTAGCGTTTGCCGATGCAAATACCGTGTCGAGCTACGCTGTCCCGGCAATGAATTGGGCGGTTAAGAACGGCCTGATTTCGGGCACGAGTGCGACAACCCTCAGCCCGAATGGCTCGGCAACCCGCGCACAGGTCGCGACGATTTTGATGCGCTATCAGAAGAACGCCTAAACCACCGCACCCCTAACTGAAAGTTTCGCCAGCCTTTTCAAAGGCTGCGGGGTCTCAGGGCAGAGCCCTGAGCCGGACTCCGCAGAGTCCGGAACCTCCTCTTGAAACCCGGTGTCGGACCCGGGTTTCAACCAAAAAATAATAAAAAGCGCGCTCCGCAGAGCGCAAGACCTCCGCGGCCAATGGCCGCTCATGAAAAAGACCGTCCCGAGGGACGGTCTTTTTCTTACTTCCTCCGCACTTCAGCTTGCGTTTCACTTCGACTTGTCTTCCGGCTTGCTCAGCAGTGCAAACAGACAGCCGAACACAATCGCCGCTGCAATACCACCCGCTGCACCGGTCACACCACCGGTAAACGCACCGAGCAGCCCATCCTGCGCTACACCAACCTGTACGCCTTTGGCCAGCGAATACCCAAACCCTAACAGCGGCACAGTTGCACCTGCACCGCCCCAGTCGACCAGCGGCTGATATAGCCCCAGACCGGTCAAAATGACACCCAATACCACACAGCCGACCAGAATGCGCGCCGGAGTGAGCTTGGTCTTGTCGATGAGTACCTGTGCCACGGCACAGACCGCGCCGCCCATGATAAACGCCTGAATATATTGCATTTTGCGTTAGCTCCCTTCCAGAATAACCGCG
The DNA here is from genome assembly GCF_002160355.1 of Butyricicoccus pullicaecorum. Taxonomy (NCBI): domain Bacteria; kingdom Bacillati; phylum Bacillota; class Clostridia; order Eubacteriales; family Butyricicoccaceae; genus Butyricicoccus; species Butyricicoccus pullicaecorum. Next base: position 43,395 of record NZ_NFKK01000015.1, on the reverse strand, counting down.
TGACAGATGCCCGCGATGCCCTGACCCTGCTGCACAGAAGTCGGACTCATCAGTGCACCCGTACCCGCGAAAATGACCCGGTGCAGCGCACCGCGCTCCATGCGGTCGAGAATGTCGCCGCACAGTACAGCCGCTGAGCATCCGCAGCCCGAACCGCCCGCATGCACGTCCTGTTCGGTGTCGTAGAGCAAGACACCACAGTCATCGTAGGTCGTACCCAGATCAACACCGTCGCGCCCAAACAGATCGCGCAGCAATGCGCTGCCCACACGCGCCAGATCACCGGTCAAAATGCGGTCGTAGTCGGACGGCTGGGTGCCGGTGTCCTCGAAGAGATGGGTCAGCGTATCGTAAGCCGCGGGTGCCATCGCTGCGCCCATGTTGTTCGCGTCGGTCACGTCCAGATCGACCATCTGACCGAAAAGCGCGTGGGTGATGCGCACCGGGGTACGATCGTGGGTTAGTACCGCCGCACCGGCAGCGGTCGCCGTCCACTGTGCCGTCGGTGTGCGCTGACCGCCGTAGGCCAGCGGAAAACGGTACTGCCGCTCAGCTGCGCAGAAGTGCGAGGATGCCGCGGCACACAGCCGACGTGCGGCACCGCCGTCGACCAGACATGCACCGACAGCCAGACCTTCGGCCATGGTGGAACACGCACCGTACAGACCGATAAACGGAATATTACTCGACACCGACGCCATTGCCGAACCGATACACTGGTTGAGCAGGTCACCCGCGAGAATAAAATCGAGGTCGGAAAGATTCAAACCGGCTTTGCCGGTGGCGGTTTCAATGGCGATGCGCTGCATACGGGATTCGGCGAGCTCCCATGTTTTCTGGCCAAAGTGCGTATCACCGGAGACCATATCGAACGTGCCCTGCAACGGGCCTTCGCCTTCTTTTTGTCCGACGATGGCGGCATGCGCCGAGACATAGACCGGACGATCGAAGCTGACCGTGCGGCAGCCCTGTCGTTTTGCCATAAAAAGATCCCCTCCTGTCCGGGTTAGTGTAGCCGGGGAGAAGGGGATTTATACTGTTGGAGAAAAAATATGGCGGAATTCCCGCCCGCAGGCGAATTGAAGCTTTCGCTCAAGCCTTTCTCGAAAGGCTTGCGGGTTCTCAGGGCAGCGCCCTGAGTCGCCATCCGCAGATGGCGAAATCTCTTTTTGATTTTCGCTTTTGCGAAAATCAACTAAAAAAGAATAAAAAAGCGCGTCCGCAGACGCGCAATTCTCTGGAAAGACCGTCCGCTTGGGACGGTCTTTCCTTTTTGTATGTTTTGATTGAAACCCGGGGCGGACACCGGGTTTCAAAAGGGGATTCCGTGTCCTGCGGGACACGGCTCAGGGCTCTGCCCTGAGAACCCGCAGCCTTTGAAAAGGCTGGCGAAACTTTCAGTTAGGGGTGCGGTGGTTAATCCTTCTTGCTTACCAGAGGCGGCGGACACAGTGCAGCGGTCAGATTATCATACACTTTGAGCGTGGGTGCGAGCCAAACCTGACCGGTACCGCGATAGACATTGACCAGACCTTCACCGCTGACTGCCGAGCCGATGAGCGTCTTTGCGCTGCGTTCGACGGTGAAGTCCAGATTTGCCGAGCGCAGGACGGCGAAGTTTCCGTCGACGCGCAGGGTATCATTCGCCAGATCGATGACATCGATTTCGCTCATGGGTACGGCCGATTCCAGAATAATGATGCCGGGGCCGGTCAGTTCGGTCTGGAACAGGCTCTCGCCGCCGAGGGCTGCCGAGGAGATGGTACGCTGGGCGGCTGCACGGACGCCGACGCTGCCCTGTGCACAGAAGAACATGCCATCGTCCACAATAACGCGCTCACCGGGGGCAAGCTCCAGCACGAGGAAGTGCTTAAAGGACGGTTCGAGCACGAGCAGACCGGTACCGGTATACTCAGGCTGGGACATAGACTCGCCGGTGACAGCACCGCGCAGCATGCGTCCCAGGGCGTTGCCCACGGTCACGCCGCTGACCATTTGCAGGTTGCCCTGAAAATAGCTCATTGCGCCGCGGTTGACTGTGACCTTCTCGTCGGTTAAGTACAGAGCGATCTGGCGGGCACGGATGTGCTGCTGCTCCATGAAGTAGACGGCCTGCGCCATGGAAGGCGCGGTCAGACCGCACAGTTTTTCGTATTCGAGCACTTCGACGCGCAGGCCGCCGCTCTCGAATTCTTCCAGTACACGCATATTTTCGCGTGTGCCGATTGCTGTTCTCATAAAATGACCTCCTTTTTGTTGGGGGGATGCGATAATATTATAGGAAACCGCGGACAAAGGGTTTGATTGCGGTGTAGGACACGGCAAGGTTGAGGTTTTGACCGCCCTCAAAGCCTGCGGTGACAATGCCGATCAGACGGCCAAAACGGTCGAGCAGCGCACCGCCCGAGCTGCCGGGCGAGGTGGGTGCGGTGAACTGAATCATATCGGTGTCGCCCAGACGGCGGAACCCGGCGATGATGCCGTCCGAGACCGAGTTAAACAGGCCGAGCGGACTGCCGATGGCGACGACCGGTTGACCGCGCTTGATATTAGGACCGGTATAGAGCGGAATGGGACGCGCCGGGCAGCCGGACAGGCGGATGAGGGCAAGGTCGTCATCTGCATGATATTTGAGCAGCTCGCTGGTATAGAACACCGTATCGCAGTTTTCCAGATGGATGGCGTAGGATACGCCGCGGGATGCGACATGAAAATTGGTCAGAATGATGCCGCCCTGTGCAATCAGTACACCCGAACCCGAGGAACAGGGCTGACCGAAAGCGTCCAGCACGTCGATCATGACCACCGAGGACGCGAGTGCAGCGAGCGCTTCGTAGTCTGGGGGACTGTCGGGCGCTGACGGCTGCGCCTGTCGGGGAGGCGTGACCGGTGCAGAGGAAACCGCACGGGATGGCCGGGGCGGGATGGAGACTGCCGGACGAGCGGCCGGTTGGGGCTGCATTTGGCTGGGGATGGACTGCGCGGGTGTGCGCGAAACTGCCGGACGCGGCGACTGTTTTTGCGGTTTTTCGGCAGGTTTTGCGCTCTGTGCGGTGCGCAGCAATGCGTTCACGTCCAGATCATCCTGTGCCAGACCGTGCAGGACGAGTGCATCCGTGCCGAGCAGCGGGAGCGCACCGCCTTGGGGCTGAATGAGTGCGGTGTCACAGCCGAGGTGAGGCAGGACGCGCAGCAGCAGGCAGGCGGTCTGGTCGGGGACACCGAGATAGACGCACTTGGGCTGGTCGGTCAGCATGCCGGTCGGGAAGAGTGCGGGCAGCAGGCCGGTGAGCGCACACAGCAGGCGCACGGCGCAGTTTTTGACCATAGAGTCCGACGCGGACGGGTGCGCAGCGCGGTAGGCATCCAGCGCATATCCCAGCGCGCGTTCGGGCACACCCTCCAGCAGCGGATCGTCCAGACCGGACAGAGATAGCCTGCCGCCTGACAGCAGGGCATCGGCCAGCGCGCTCAGATGCGCAGTGTCACCGGGTGCCGGTCGGGTCTGGAGCGTTGTCACACAGACAAAACCGGTCTTGTGCGCCCTCGCCTGTGCGATGGCTGCACCAAGCTGACGGGCAAAAACATCCGGGGAGTCGGGCAACCCCAGCCATTCGAGCAGATAAACGTCTTTTTGTCCGGCGTGCACTCGGCTGCGAATGCCGCAGAAGGCCGAGAACAGCGACAGGTGCATGGGATTCTGACGGATGGACAAGGACATGGAACCGACCTCCCCGGTGAAAAAATCACTTCAAAGCAATGCTATTGTATCACGGATTTTGAGTGTTGGATAGAGCCAAAAGGAGAATGTTTTACAGAAAATTTACTGGGCGTCCTCTGGCAAATAGCGGGGCAGAGCGATATAATGACATAGAATACCTTTTGGGTGTCTCAAAACACAGACACCGGGAAAGAAGGACAGGCAAACATGAAGATTTCCCCCTATGCCGTCGGTGCGCTGCTGTACGCGCCGGCCAATCAGGAAAACCTTGCACGGCGTGTCATTCAGGGGCAGATGGATGCGCCGTACTCCCTTGCACTGTGCCTCGAAGACAGCATCAGCGACTGTGCCGTGCCCGAAGCCGAGGCACGAGCCGTACAGACTTTAGACGAAATTGCACGGGCGGACGAGGACGTTTACCGTCCGCTTTTGTTTATCCGGGTGCGTCATCCCGATCAGATCCCCGCTTTGTGGACAAGACTGGGCGCGGGACGGGAAATTCTGACCGGATTTATCGCACCCAAGTTCACGCAGACAAACGGCCCGGCGTATCTGGCAGCCGTGCGACAGATCAGCGAGCAGTCCGGCCGGCCGGTTTATCTCATGCCCACGCTGGAATCGTCCGACCTGGCAGAGCCCGACCTGCGTCCCGAGTGTCTGCGCAGGCTCAAAACCCTGCTCGATGCCAACCGCGATCTTGTGCTGAATGTGCGCGTGGGCGGCAATGATTTTTGCGATGTGTTCGGCGTGCGCCGCGCGCGTCATCAGACCATCTACGAGATTGGTTGTGTCGAGCGCATTCTGACCGATATCCTGTCTTGCTTCTCGCGGGATTACGTCGTCTCCGGCCCTGTGTGGGAGTATTTCGACGCACCGGAGGGACTAAACGGTCTGGCGCGTGAGCTGGAGCGCGACTTGCTGGCCGGATTTGTCGGCAAGACGGTCATTCATCCCAATCAGATCGTGGTCGTGCAGAACGGTCTGCGCGTGTCCAAGGCTGACGCGGACGACGCACGGCGCATTCTGGGCATGGCGGACAACGACCGGGTGCTGGTGGAAAAGAGCGCGGACGGCGGACGCATGAACGAATACAAGACCCACACGCGCTGGGCACGCAAAATCTGTGCGCTGGCCGCGATTTACGGAGTAAAACCATGAAGTTTACAGTGAGTGATCTGGTACGCGCCTCACGGCGCGACAACAATACAAAGCGCCCCTATCTGCTGGTCAATCCCGCACAGGGCAAGCACATCCCGGTCGAACCGCACACCGCGCTCAGCGTGTTCGGCGCACTGGGTGAGCAGGTGCGGCAGGCCATCCCGAGCGGACAGTCGGTTCTGGTGATCGCCTTTGCCGAGACCGCGACCGCCATCGGTGCGGCCATCGCTGCCGCGCTGCCGGGAACGGTCTATTTCATGCAGACCACACGGGAAAACGTCCCGGATACCGATTACCTGTACTTTTCCGAGACGCACAGCCACGCGACTGAGCAGCGCCTGTGCACCCGTGGATTGGATGAGGTGCTGCCCAAAGTCCAGCATATCGTCTTTGCCGAGGACGAGGTCACGACCGGAAACACCATTTTGCATCTGATCGATGCCCTGCGGGCACGGTACGACCTTGCGCATATTACCTTTGGCGTGGCTTCGCTGCTCAACGGCATGACCCCGGAAAGCTGGGAGGTGTACCAGAGCAAGGGCATCTGGACGAGATACCTGCTCGCGACCGATAACGCAAAGCTGTCCGAGACCGCCGCACGCTTTCCGGCCGATGGCGACCGCTTTGCCGTACAGTCTGCGCACGAGCTGCAAGCTGAGCATGCTCAGGCACCCGGTCTGGTCGACCCGCGGTGCGTGTGCGAGGCGGAAACCTATTACAGCGCATGCGGCGCACTGGCGCGAAGGGTCGTGCAGCTTATCCCCGAGGATGCCACACGGGTGCTCGTGCTCGGCACCGAAGAATGCATGTATCCCGGACTGATTGCCGGGGGCGTGCTCGAACGCGTAGGTCACGACGTGCGCTTCCACGCAACCACACGCAGCCCCATCCTGACCGACGCACACCCGGACTATCCGCTGCACGCACGGTATGAATTGCGCAGCCTGTATGATGCCGACCGCGTGACCTATTTATATAACTTGGACGCTTACGATCATGTGTGCATCGTGACCGATGCTCAGAACCCGGACAAGGGACTGGATACCCTGCTGGCCGCACTCGAGCGGACGGGCAACCGCAGCGTCACCGTGCTGGAATGGAGATGAACAAGATGCGCACAAGCTACCGTCCTGAGGACGTGACCCTGCTGTTAAAGGACATCACCGGCAAGCTCGAACCACTGGATACCCGCGCCCGTGAGGCAAAAATCCAGTCGGGCGTGCACTATTCCGAAATGCTGCCCGCCGAGTATGTCCCGACCGCAAAATACATCGAGGCTTACGACCGCGCGCTCGCGTGCGAGGCCGACCACACCGCCGCTGCCGTGCGCACCTGTGCCCGGAAGATCTACGAGCAAAAGGGCAAAGATGTCGTACTCGTTTCCCTCGCACGCGCAGGCGTGCCCATCGGCATTTTGCTCCGCTGGTACCTCAAACAGCACTACGGCATCGACGCACCGCACTATGCCATCTCGATCATTCGCGGACGCGGCATCGACCACAACGCCATGCGCTATTTGCTGGAGCGATACCCGGCACAAAACCTGCAATTTGTGGACGGATGGATCGGAAAGGGCGCGATTTTGACCGAACTGCGCAAGGTACTGGCCGATTACCCCGGCGTCAGCGCGGAACTTGCCGTCCTGTCCGACCCCGCAGGACTGACTACCCTGTGCGGCACGCATGAGGATTTTCTCATTCCCAGCTCGTGCCTCAACAGTACGGTCTCCGGTCTCATCAGCCGCACCGTGCTGCGCGATGACCTCATTGGAAAAAACGATTTCCACGGCGCGGCTTACTATGGGGAACTGTCCGCGGATGATTGCTCGTATGAATTTTTGAATGCCGTCGCGGAGCGATTCGATACTGCACCCGACTTCCCGGAAATCACCCTGACACATAGCGGTTACGACGAGGCAAGAACGGTCGCGGAGCACTTCGGCGTGTCTGATATCAATTTCGTCAAACCGGGTATCGGTGAGGCAACCCGCGTGCTGCTCAGACGCTTGCCCTGGAAACTGCTGGTCAGAGAAGACCAGACCGATGCCCCCGAGCTTGCCCACCTGTATCAGCTCGCGAAGGAAAAGGGCGTCACCGTCGAACCCTACCCGCTGAAAAACTATAAAGCCTGCGGTATTATCAAAAAATTAGCCGATACCTAACGACTGGCACCGCACCCAACATGGAAAGTTTCGCCAGCCTTTTCAAAGGCTGCGGGTTCTCAGGGCAGAGCCCTGAGTCGCGTCCCGCAGGACGCGAAATTCCCCGTGGAAACCCGGTGTCCGCCCCGGGTTTCCATCAAACTTTTCCTGCCACCGCGTCCCGCAGGACGCGAAACTCCCTCACTCTAGCCCAAAACCCGACAAAAATCTTCCTGTCTCAGCAATTTTTACAAACTAGACATGAAAATGGACGGGCTACATATTGAAAAACTACCAAAAAGATGGTAAAGTGATAGTATCGTTTGATGGATTAGTCCATGAAAGCGTAAAAATATCTTTCCCTTGTTTCGGGAATGCAATCAGGATGCGGAAACTATGCTCAAACGCTTGCAGCTCAGCCAATTTCAAGACTTTTGGACCCCTCTTTCTACCCGCCCTCAGCCCGGTGTCTACTTCTGCCGTGCGGCGGGTTATAGCCCTGCCCTGGAACAGTTCATCGAGCAGGCGCTGCAAAAACGTACCGAGCTGCCCATGCGCCTGACCGGAAAACTGCAAAACCCGGATGGGGGACAACTGGCCTATTTGCGCGAGACCCTGGGCGATGACTTCGCCTGTGATCCCGCGTTTTTCGATACCCAGCTGAAAAAATGGCTGCCGCGCCTGTCTGATGCACAGAGACAGAACCTGTCCGGCTCCATTCATCAGACCTTGCTTTCGCTGCGCGCACAGGGCAAAAACGATAACATGCTGCGCAATGCGTACTTAAAATTCCTGTGCTGGATGTATTATCGCTTTGAACAGCTGCTGCACCGGCTGGGACAAGACCCGCTGCCCAAAATCCTGTACGACGGCCAGCTGAGCGCACATGAGTTGCAGCTGTTCTGCGTGCTGGCAGACGCGGGCTGTGATATCATGCTGATTGAGCCGCAGGGCGACAGCGCTTATCTCACACTCGACCCGCAGAGTCGGGAGACTTACCTGTGTCCCTTCGCCGGACAACAGCCCTTCCCAAATGACTTTTCGCTGGAAACCCGGATGAAGCAGTACCGACCGCCGCGCCCGGCGCAGCCTGCCCGACCGGCTACCCCGCCGGCTGCACGTCCGACCGCTCCGTCATCATCCCGTCCAGCTACCCCGTCGGCTTCGCGTCCGACCGCTTCAGCTCCGTCCCGTCCGGCTACATCCACCCCATCGCCCAGCCGCCCGGCGCAAGCCTCGCGCCCCGCGCCCAGACCCTCCCGCACCCCGGCAGAACTGTTCCCCAATGCGCCGGTGTGTGCGGTCAATACCTGGCTTTCGGGCGATCTGATGGCCGACTCGCTGCGTGATCCTGCCGAGCGCGGCGCGGAACAATCTTACATTTACAACATGTTCGTCCGCATTTTGGGCGTATCCGATAAATCTTCGTACACCCGTGACCTGTTCCTGTGGCGCAAGAAACTGGCCGACACCGGCAGGCACGTGACCGTACTCGAAGAACTTCCCATCCCGACCCCGAACGAGACGGCAAAGGTCGCGCAGTGCAGCGCACAGTCGGCCTCGCAGGTCATCGCCGGGCTGCTGCCCATGCTCCAGCCCACGGCCAACGCTAAGCTGGACGCGGCTGCCGGCCGGGCACTCGTCGAGCTGCTGACCGAGATGGAGAAGGCCAACGAGTCGCCCATGCGCATCAAAAACCGTGCAGTATATATCATCTGCTGGTTCAATCGCTACTTCCGCACCTTGTTCGAGGGCTATTCCAATGGAAAACTGCCCGTTTTGTTCTACTTTGGCATCTGCCGGACGGCGTTCGAGGCCATGTTCCTGCGTTTTCTGGCACGCATGCCCATCGATGTGATCGAAATTTACCCCGAGCACGCGTCAGACTGCCGTCTGACCGACAAATTGCTCTTTGACCGGGTGTATGATGACACCCTGCACCTCGACCGCTTCCCGCAGTCGGCAGACGCGGCCGAGTACAGCACGGCCGCCTACCACGCCGAGCAGGAACTGACCGAAACCCTGTATCAGGACTCCGGCCTGTACCGTGATCGCCAGCACCACAAGGCGACTGCGGTCACGCTGCGCACCATGTGCGAGGAAGTGTACCTGCTGTGGGACAAGGAAGCGCTGCTGCGTCCGGGCTTTGAGACCGTGGACGATACCGTACTCGTCCCCGTGCTGACTGCCAAGGTCAGCGGCGTGAAAAACGCCGACACCGGCGCGTACTGGTCACAGATCAAGCGTCTGGTCGACGAGGACACCCAGGTCGTCACTCGCTTGCCCTATCTGGGCGCGGTCGATCAGAGCAGACTCAACCCCGTACCGTACATCAAAAACCGCAAACTCCAGCGCGATGCGCTCAAAAACAGCCCGGCCTATCCCTACGCTTTGCTCCGACCGGAGATTCAGGACTTCCTGCTGGACAAGGTACAGGCACTCTTGGACAGCGGACTCATCCGCGGCACGTTCTCGCAGGGCATGGAATATAAGATTTTGTCCGTCGCCATGAACCTGCCCAAGGACATCGTGCGCATCCTGCAAAAGGCCGACTTCACCAAGACCGTGCCCAAGCTCATGGTCGTATCGACCGGCGAAGCCCAGTGCAGTCTGGAAGACGCGATTTTCCTCGCACTTCTGCACCTGTGCTGCTTCGACGTGGTGCTGTTCGTGCCGACCGGCTATCAGATTGTGGAGAAATATTACGCCGAGCCGCTCTTTGACGAGCATCAGGCAGGCGAATATCTATATGACTTGCAGCCGCCCTATCTGGGTGGGACTGCATCCGCAAATGAAGGAATCTTCACCCGATTTTTTAGGAGGGGACATTTATGAGCATCAATTTCGGCTCCCGCGCACCCAGTCCGGCGCCTGCACAGCCGCAGGACACCGGGATGGAAGTCGTGCCGTACAACATTCAGGACGACCGCGCCCAGATGACACAGGCGCTGACCGGTACCAAGGAAGTTGACGACATCGTATCCACCATCGAGGTGTACAACCTCGAAACCATCGTCGGGTTTGGCGGCGAGGTTGCATCCGAGATCGCCAAGTGCTCGGACGCGGTGCTGAGCGGCATGAACATGCGCCAGATCGATGATTCGGGCGCGATGCTGGCCGCACTGAGCAAGATTATGGACAAGTTCGACATCGAGGAGATCCGCGAAGACCCCGGATTCTTCGGTCGTCTGTTCTCCAACATGCGCAAGCAGCTGGACAAGATTCTGGATAAGTACCGCACCATGGGCGACGAGGTCGATAAGATCTACGTCCAGCTCAAACAGTACGAGTCCGAGATCAAGGAGTCCAACCGCAAGCTCGAGCAGATGTTCCAGTCCAATCTGGGTTACTATCACGAGCTGGTCAAGTACATTCTGGCAGGCGAACAGGGTTGTCAGGAGATCGCAGCCTACATCGACCAGCGCCGCACCGATCTTGAGCAGACCGGTGACCAGTCCATTCAGTTCGAGCTGCAAACCCTTGAGCAGGCACAGATGATGCTCGAGCAGCGCACCCACGACCTGCGCATCGCGGAAAATGTGGCCATGCAGTCCATTCCGATGATTAAGACCATGCAGTTTGCCAATATGAATCTGGTGCGCAAGATCAATTCGGCCTTTATCATCACCTTGCCGGTATTCAAACAGGCACTTGCACAGGCTATTCTGCTCAAGCGTCAGCGCATTCAGGCCGAGGCCATGAGCGCACTCGACGAAAAGACCAACGAGATGCTGCTGCGCAACGCGCAGAACACCGCCGACCAGTCGCGCATGACCGCACAGCTGGCGTCGGGCAGCTCGGTCAAGATCGAGACGCTGGAAAAGACCTGGAAGACCATCGTGCAGGGCATCGACGATACCCGCCGCATTCAGGAGGACGCACGCAAGCAGCGCGAGAGCGATACCGAGCGCCTGCGCGTCATCCAGGGTGAGTTCGAGCAGATGATGCGCGGACAGAATAAACAGGGATAAATACCCCATAAAGGAGGAAATATTATGCCGATCAGCTTACAAAAAGGACAGAAAGTCGACCTGACCAAGGGAAATCCGAGCCTTAAGCACGTCCTCGTCGGACTGGGCTGGGATGTCAACCGCTATGACGGCGGCTTTGCCTTCGACCTCGACGCGTCGGCGTTTCTGCTGGGCGCGAACGGTCAGACCCCGAATACCGATGCGTTCATTTTCTACGGCAACTTAAAGCACCCCTCGGGCGCCGTCGAGCACATGGGCGACAACCTGACCGGTGAGGGCGACGGTGACGACGAGCAGATCATGGTCGACCTGACCAAGATTCCGGACTCGATCGAAAAAATTGCGTTTACAGTCACCATCTACGAGGCAGAGCAGCGCCGCCAGAACTTCGGACAGGTGGATAACTCGTTCATCCGCATCGTGGACAACGATACCGGCAAGGAACTCATTCGCTACGATCTGGGTGAGGACTTCTCCATCGAGACCGCCATCGTTGTCGGTGAAATCTATCGCCATGGCGGCGGATGGAAGTTCAACGCCGTTGGTTCGGGCTTCCAGGGCGGTCTTGCCGCACTGTGTGCAAATTACGGTATTGAGACCTGCTAAGGTTCAATCGATAAAAAGGAGCGTATTATTATGCCAGTATGTTTACAGAAGGGTCAGAAAGTCAGCCTGACCAAGGATAATCCGGGACTGACCAAGGTCGTTGTCGGCATCGGCTGGGACATCAACCAGTACGACACCGGTACGAGCTTTGACCTCGACTCGTCGGCTTTCCTGCTGACCGGTGCAGGCAAGGTCAGCTGTGCAGAGGACTTCGTCTTCTACGGCAACTTAAAGCACCCGTCCGGCGCTGTTGAGCACCTCGGTGACAACCGCACGGGCGCAGGCGCAGGCGATGACGAGCAGATCAAGATCGACCTGTCCAAGGTACCCGCAAACATTGAAAAGATCGCCTTCACCGTCACCATCTACGACGCTGAGACCCGCAACCAGAACTTTGGTCAGGTGGGTAACGCCTTCGTCCGCATCTACAACGAGGCAACCGGCGAGGAAATGATGCGTTACGATCTGGGTGAGGACTTCTCCATCGAGACCGCAGCCGTATTCGGCGAGCTGTACAAGCACGGCAGCGAGTGGAAGTTCAACGCCATCGGTTCGGGCTTCTACGGCGGTCTGGCTGCGCTGTGCGCAAACTACGGCGTCGAGACCGAATAAAAAAGAAAGATAACTCTGTTTTAGGAGGGATTGTATTATGGCAGTCAGCTTACAGAAGGGTCAAAAAGTCAGCCTGAGCAAGGAAAACCCCGGCCTGTCCCGCGTCATTGTCGGACTGGGATGGGATGAGGCCAAGCCCGCAAAGCGCGGCCTGTTCGGCTTCGGTGCACGCACCCAGGCCATCGACTGCGACGCATCCGCACTCGTATGCGTGGATGGTAAGATTCAGAACACCAAGGATGTCGTGTTCTACAACAACCTGACCCATCCGTCCGGTGCAGTCAAGCACATGGGCGATAACCTGACCGGCGCAGGCGAGGGCGACGACGAGCAGATCGTGATCGATCTCGACCGCCTCCCCGAGCAGTACGACCGCGTTGTCATGTGTGTCACCATCTATCAGGCACGCGAGCGTAACCAGCAGTTCGGTATGATTCAGAACAGCTTCATCCGACTGGTCGATGCGCGCAACAATCAGGAGATCTGCCGCTACAACCTTAGCGAGAACTACGACGGTGCAACCGCTGTCGTATTCGGTGAGGTGTACCGCAGAAATGGTGAGTGGAAGTTCAACGCCATGGGCCAGCCGCTTCAGGTAGGCGGCATCGCCGAGCTGGTCGAGCATTTCCGCTGATCTACAATAGATAGAAAGATGGGGAGAGCGTCCGCCCTCCCTGTTTTTCCGAGATTTTTTTGAGAGAGGTAAGAACCCCATGCATAAGAAGTTAAACGGCCTGACCGCGGCTGAGGTCGAGGAAAGCAGGAAAAAACACGGCGCGAACAGTATCCCGGAGGCAGAGCCGGAAACCTTCTGGCAGCTGTTCCTCGAGGGATTCCAGGACCCGATGATCCGCATTCTGTGCGTCATCGCGGTTATCATGTTCGGTATGTTCCTCGTAGGCGAGAGCGACTGGTATGAGCCGGTCGGTACCATCATCGCCATCCTGCTGGTAAACTTTGTCTCGGCACGTACCGGTGTGGCCAACGACCGCGCATACCGTGACCTCAAGGCGTCCCAGAAGAAGGACACGGTCAAGGTGCTGCGCGAGAGCGTCATCAAGGTCATCCCGGCTGACGAAGTGGTTGTCGGCGACGTCATCCTGCTCCAGTCGGGCGATAAGATTCTGGCCGACGGTATTCTGGCAGAAGGTGCGCTGTCGGTCGATAACAGTGCGCTCAACGGCGAGGCCGAGGAGTGCCCCAAGACCGAAGCCCCGGACGGCTTTGCCATCCCCGAGACCATCACGGGCGACACCTTCGTTGACGCACACAGCCTGTTCCGCGGCGCAACCGTGCTCGACGGTGAGGGCTATATGATTGTTCAGAAGGTCGGCCTTGACACCATGATGGGCAAGATGGCCAAGGACATGGAAGACAAGGAACCCGACTCGCCCCTCAAGGTCAAGCTCAACAAGCTGGCCGGTCAGATTTCGGTATTCGGCTACATCGGCGCAATCATCATTGCACTGGCTTACTTCGTCCACTTTGTCATGCTGGCAGGCGGTCTGTCCGCTTATCTGGCAACCGGCGGTCTGTCCATTCTGGGCGACGTTATGAACGCCGTCGCCATTGCCATCACCATCATTGTCTGTGCGGTTCCCGAGGGTCTGCCGCTAGTTATCGCCCTCGTGCTCATGCAGAACACCGGCAAGCTGCTCAAGGTCAACGTACTGGTGCGTAAGTCCATCGGTATCGAGACCGCAGGTTCGCTCAATATCCTGTTCAGTGATAAGACAGGTACGATCACCAAGGGTCAGCTGGAGGTTGTCGAGTTCTTCGACGGCTGCGGCCGCACGACCGACATCAATACGGCAGCTGCGATGCGCGAAGCGCTGCACCTGTCCATCGGTAAGAACACCGGTGCGCTGTTCGACGACCAGCATCACGTCGTCGGCGGCAACATGACCGATCAGGCGCTCTTGAAGTTCCTCGGTGAGGACGCATTCCACGCGCTGGCAGCCCGCGACGACTGCGAGATCGGCGCACAGCAGGACTTTAACAGTGCCAATAAGTTCAGTCAGGCTTACCTGCCCGATCTGGGACGCACCTTCTACAAGGGCGCACCCGAGCGCCTGCTGGCTAAGGCCAAGAAGTGCCTGGACACGCAGGGCAACGAGGTCGATATCGATGAGACTGCCCTGGGTCAGAAGATCGACGATCTGGCAAACCGCGCGATGCGCGTGCTGGCCTTCGGCTACAGCCGTCAGAAGCTCGTCCGCGACGAGATCCACGACGATCTGGTACTGATCGGTCTGGTTGGTATCCGTGATGACGTACGTCCCGAGGCACGCGAGGCCATCGAGGAGGTACAGAAGGCGGGTATTCAGGTCGTTATGATTACTGGCGACCGCCGCGAGACCGCAATGGCCATCGCACGCGAGGCAAATCTGTACCACGGCGGCGACGAGCTGGTTCTGACTTCTGCCGAGCTGGCTGAGATGAGCGATGACGAGGTCAAGAAGATCATCCCGCGCATCCGCGTTATCTCCCGCGCGCTGCCGACCGATAAGAGCCGTATGGTGCGCCTGTGTCAGGAAATGAACCTGGTTGTCGGTATGACCGGCGACGGTGTCAACGACAGCCCGGCGCTCAAGCGTGCCGATGTTGGCTTCGCGATGGGTTCGGGCACTGAGGTTGCCAAGGAAGCCGGTAAGCTGGTTATTCTGGACGATAACTTTAACTCCATCAAGAACGCCATCTGGTATGGCCGTACCCTGTATATCAACATCCTGAAGTTCTGCAAGATGCAGCTGGTCATCAACCTGGCAGCGGTCTTTGTCTCGGCAATTTCGCCCTTCATCGGCATCGAAAGCCCGCTCAAGGTCACCCACCTGCTGTGGATTAACCTGTGCATGGACTCCCTCGCATCGCTCATGTTCGCGGGCGAGCCGGCACTCAAGAAGTATATGCGCATGAAGCCGCGTCGTCGTGATGAGAGCATCATCAGCCGTCCGATGGCCATTCAGATCGTCATTATGAGTATCTGGCTGACCATCCTGAGCCTTGTATGGTTCAAGGTGCCCTTCTTCCGCGCATGCTTTGCCACCGAAGCCCAGTGGTACACCGGTTTCTTCTGCATGTTCGTCTTTGCCTTCATGGTCAACGCGTTTAACGTGCGCTCGGACGGCCTGAACGTCTTCGAGCACATCGGTGAAAACAAGCGCTTCATCCATATCTGGCTGGCGATCATGGCAGTACAGGTGCTTCTGGTTTCGATCGGCGGCGTGATCGGCGAGATATTCAGCTGCGTACGCTTCGGTTTGGATGGCTGGATTGCGGTCTGCCTGATGGCACTGACCATGTATCCGGTCGACCTCATCCGCAAGATACTCACCCCCAAGCCCAAGGCATAACAAACAATTCGGTGTCCCGTACCCGTCTCGGGGTGCGGGGCACTTTTTTGGTCAGGAGGCGTTTATGGATCTCTTTGCGTCCGATCTGGACAATACCCTGATTTACTCCTATAAGCGAGATATCGGGACGGATACCGTGTGTGCCGAGGTGTACGAGGGAAGACAGGTATCGTTTATGACAAAGCGGTCACGCGAGCTGCTCGAAAAAGTGAACCAGACCATGCACTTTGTACCGGTCACCACCCGGTCGGTGCAGCAGTACCAGCGCATTTGCTTCGGGGATACCTGGTCGCCGCACTTGGCGCTGGCCGCCAACGGCGGGGTACTGCTGCGGGACGGCGTATCCGACCCCGATTGGTACAAAGCGTCGTGTGACCTCATCGCCCCGGCAGAACCGGCCTTGCAGCAGGCCGAAGATGTGCTCGAACATGACCCGAACCGCACGCTGGACGTGCGGCGGGTAGACGGTCTGTTTGTGTTTACCAAGAGCGCGGATGTGCCGCACACGCTGGCGCGTCTGCGGGATGCACTCGACCTGACCCACGTCGAGTTGTTCGAGAATGGAGTCAAGGTGTACGTCGTGCCGCGTATGCTCAATAAGGGCACCGGCGTGCGCCGTCTGCGCGAGCGATTCCCGGAAGCACGGGTGTTTGCCGCGGGGGACAGTTTGTTCGACCTGCCGCTGCTCGCGGCTGCCGACACGGCATTTTGTCCCGATGCGCTGGATTATACCGGTCAGCCCGGCCAGACAGTCGTCACCGTATCCCCGCAGGACGGCATTTTTTCCGACGTGGTACTCGATCGGTTGACCGCAAACAGTAGATAACAGGAAAGGCTCCCGATCGGGAGCCTTTTTGCGCATTATACCTGAGGAACAACGGTCTCGGGGACGGGCGGTACCACTTCACCGCAGCCGGTGCAGATGTCCTGATCGGAAGCACCGTTGCAGCTGATGTAGCTGTCACCGACCGACGCAACCGCGCCGAACTCAACCGGGACAGCAACGCAGATGTCCTGCGAGATGGTGAAAACGCAGTAGCCACTGTCATTGTATGTGACAGACAAAAAGAGATTCCATAAAAATAGGAAAAATCCCGCCGGGGACCGAACGGAGGACAAAAGATGGGAAGGTGACCTTGCTTGCCGCAAACCGCGTGAAAGAGAACTGGTATTCGATAGCCTGTCATGGTAAAATGAAGCCAGAGCCCAAATAAAAGAATTTGCGCAAGATGGAGGCATACTGATGAACCTGCCCACATATAATGAAGACCCCGCCGTGCTGCACGTCGGGACGATGGAAAATCACGCGTATTTCATCCCGTTTTCGGATGAGGAGAGCGAGCGCAGTCACGATCGCACACGCTCGGCGCGTATGACCCTGCTCAGCGGTACCTGGCGCTTTGCCTACTATCCGAACCAGTGGGACGTGCCCGATGCATTCAAAGAAGCCGACTTTGACGCCGACAGCTGGGATGCCATCCCGGTGCCGAGCTGCTGGCAAATGCTCGGATATGACCGGCATCAGTATACCAACATCCGCTATCCGTTCCCGTTCGACCCGCCGTACGTTCCCGAGGATAACCCCTGCGGCGCGTATGTGACCGATTTTACACTGAATACCCCGGACGATGTGACCGAGCTGCACTTTGAGGGCGTGGATTCGTGTTTTTACGTCTGGGTCAATGGCAATTTGGTGGGATACAGTCAGGTTTCGCACTCGACCAGCGCGTTTGATATCAGTGCCTTTGTCCATGCTGGACGCAACCGGCTGGCGGTATTGGTTATGAAGTGGTGCGACGGCAGCTATCTGGAAGATCAGGACAAGCTGCGCATGAGCGGTATTTTCCGCGATGTATACCTGCTGCACCGTCCGCAGCACCATATTTTTGATTACACCGTGCGCACACCGGTGTCGGACGATCTGCGCGAAGCCGCGATTGAATTGTCGGTTGTCTGGAACGATGCACCGGGGCAGGCGATGTGCACGCTGTACGCACCGGACGGCACGCAGCTGGCACAGCAGTCGACCGACGCGAGCGGGAGCGTGCACTTTGCCCTTGACCATCCGGTGCTGTGGAATGCCGAGCACCCGGCACTCTATGAACTGGTCATCTGCGCTGACGGCGAAACCATCGTCCAGCAGGTCGGTGTCAAGCACATTGCCGTTCGGGACGCGGTGCTGTACGTCAACGGCGTCAATATCAAGATCAAGGGCGTCAATCGCCATGATAGCGACCCCTTTGTCGGCTATGCCGTCGAGCGGGAGCATGTTCTGCGCGATTTGCGCATGATGAAACAGCACAATTTCAACGCGCTGCGCACCAGTCATTACCCAAATGCACCTTGGCTGCCCGAACTGTGCGCACGGATGGGCTTTTACATGATCGCTGAGGCCGATTTGGAGACGCACGGCGCGTTCAGCATCTATAATAGCCAGCCTTACGCCGAAGGTGAGTTTGATTATGAGCGCGAACATCCCTCATTTGGCCTGCTGTGTCACGATCCCCGGTTTGCCGATGCCATGCTCGACCGCGTCCAGCGCTCGGTCATCCGGGACAAGAACTGCGCAGCGATTTTGATGTGGTCGCTGGGCAATGAATCGGGCTTTGGCCCCAATCTGGAGCGCGCAGCGCGCTGGGTCAAGACCTACGATCCCACGCGGCTGACGCACTACGAAAGCAGCATTTATTACCTGCCGGACAAGTCGAACGACCTGTCGGACATCGACGTGTACAGTCGCATGTACTCGTCTCCGGCAGCCTGCGACATGTATTGCGAAGAAGATGTGGTGCAAAAGCCCTTTGTACAGTGTGAGTTTGTGCACGCGATGGGCAACGGCCCGGGCGACATCGAGGACTATTTCGCACGTATTTACCGATATGACCAGTTCATGGGCGGCTTTGTGTGGGAGTGGTGCGACCACGCGGTCTGGATGGGCAAGACCCCGGAGGGCAAAGACCGGTATTTTTACGGCGGTGACTTCGGCGAGTTTCCGCACGATGGCAACTTCTGCATGGACGGTCTGGTCTATCCCGACCGTACCCCGCATACCGGCCTGAAAGAGTGGAAAAACGCAGCGCGTCCGGTACGTACACAGTGGAAGAGCGACGATGTCGGACGGGTCACGCTCAAAAACTGTCTGGACTTTACCGATCTGCGCGACGCAGTCACCTTGCGGTACGAAGTCACACAGGACGGCGCGGTCACTCAGAGTGGTACCTGTGATTTGCCGTCCATCCAGCCCCATACCGAAGCCGAGCTGAACCTTCCGCTTTGTCTGCCCCAGACCGGCACCTGCTGTGTCAACCTGTATTACCTGCAAAAGCAAGCGGACGGCGTACACGAGATCGGGGAAGAACTGGGCTTTGACCAGTATGTTGTGCGGCGTGAGCAGCCGAAACAGCCGGCAAAGGCATCGTCTGCAATCACCTGGCAGGAAGATCGTCGTGCGGTGATCGTCACCGGAGCTGACTTCCGCTACGTGTGGAACCGCTGCACTGGGCTGTTTGACGAGATGACCGCTGGACAGATGACCTACTGCAAGCAGCCGCAACAGTGGAATATCTGGCGTGCGCCGACCGACAACGACCGGGAAATTGCACCGGTGTGGCGGCAGGCCGGGTACGATCGCGCACTGGTGCGCGTGTACGACAGCGGCGTGCGGCAGACCGCGCACGGCGTCGAGCTGTGGGCGAATGCGGCACTGAACGCTATTCATATTCAGCACATTGTCGATTTGACCGTCTGTTGGACGATTGCGGGCGACGGCAGCGTGCACTTGCGTGTGGATGGCAAGCACAATGGACAGATGCCGTTCTTGCCGCGTTTTGGTCTGCGTTTGTTCCTGCCGCATGACTTTGAAACCGTGAAGTATCTGGGATACGGCCCGCTGGAGAGCTATATCGACAAACATCAGGCGTCCAAATTCGGACGTTACCGGGATACCGTTACCGGTCTGCACGAAGATTACATCAAACCGCAGGAGAACGGCAGCCATTACGGCTGTACACGGTTGGAAATCGTGTCTGACCGCGGCGCAGCCATCGCGGTGACAGGTGACAGCTTCAGCTTTAACGCCTCGCACTACACCCAGGAGGAACTCGAGCACAAGGCGCATAATTTTGAGCTGACACCCTGCGACGCAACGGTTCTGTGCCTAGACTATAAGATGTCCGGTGTCGGCTCGAACAGCTGCGGTCCCAAGCTGGCCGAGGCTTACCAGCTGTGTGAAACGCAGTTTACCTGGGAACTGGATATGCGGCTTGGTCGGTGAAATAGAAAGGAATTCAAAGAATCGATGAATCAGGAAAGCATACTGCTGCAAAACGCACTGCGCTACGAGGCTGGACACAATCGGCGCACACAGCACATTTTAAAGGTTTATGCCTTAACCCAGCTGATCGGGGAAGCGATAGGATTGAGCGCACACGAGCGCCGGATTGCACAGGCCGCCGCCATTCTGCACGATATCGCAATCAAATATTGTAAGGAGCACTTTGACGGCGATGCCAGTCAGCAAAATCAGCGCCGCGTGGCACCCGAATTGGTGCACGAGTTTTTGCAGCAGGCTGGGTATTCGATGGAGGACGAACCCGAGATTGTGGCACTGGTCGAACAGCATCATGACTATGACCGTCCGCACAACCCCATGCTGCAAGCCTTGATTGAGGCCGATCTCATTGTCAATTGCTATGAGAGTGCACCGGATGAAGCGCAGCGGGCACGTATTCGCTCGTATTTTGTGAGCGATTTGGGCCGGGAACTGTTTGATTTGTACGTGCAGGGCTGCGCAAAATAACGGGTTCTGAACAGATAGCAAAATCCCACCTGTTTTCAGGTGGGATTTTTTGCGTTGCCTTGGATTGTATATAAATATAGTACGGTTGCTTTTTGTTTTATGCTTCGGTTGCTGGTTCGTCTCCTAAGCAGAGCTGACGCATGACATCCAGACCGTCATAGATTTCCCATGCCTCGACGATTTTGCCGTTTTCGAAGCGATACTGGGTGATGCCCAGAATTTCGACCGGCTTGCCGGTCGGTGCACCATACATACCGATGCCCTCGTGCAGACCACGCAGACGCCAGCGCGCCGATACGTGCCATGAGCCGTCAGCACTGTCGTTGCAGGTCACGCGGTCGACGATCATGCGTGCATTGGGGAAGGAGGACAGCAGGCTGATGACTGCGCCCTGAATTTCATCATGACCGATCTGGTCCTGATTGCAGATGCTATGAACCACTGCATTGTCTGCATAGAAATCGCAAATACGATTGATGAGCTTGCGGTTGTACACTTCGTTAAGCAGTTCGAGAACTTGTTCGCCAACCGAGCTATCCTTTGCACGATAAACTTCAGGGAGAAATTGACCTTCCATACACTCATCCCGTCCATATACTTGCTTTTCAGGCTGACCGGCAGCCATTTTTGCAGCCAGTTCCCACGGATTCAGGCCCAGCTGCTGCACAATCCAGAGATTGTCGCGCACCAGCCATTCCTCGAAAATCTTATTTTTGGTGCATGCACAGTCGGCAATCGTACGGAAGTAGACTTTTTTACCGGTTGCCGGGCCGAAATTGCTGTCGCCGAGGTTGGTACCGGTGGACAGAATCCGGTGGGAGGACAGGAACACGCCGGGGCTATCCTCGGACCAGACGACATCCTCTGCCATCAAACGACGGTCGGGGAATGCGTGCAGGGTCATGAGGGTGTTGGCGATGACGCCGGACACACCGGTCGAGGTGCCGTCACCGGAATGAACTAAGCAGTTATTGGCATAGGTATCATAAATCACGCCGATGCCCTTTTCCTCCCAGATGCGGTGGGTGATTTTGAGGATATAGTCGACAATATCCAGATATTCCTCGTCAAAACCGGGCAGTTCCTGCTTCTTTTCGGTGTGCTTGAGGAATTCTGCGTAATTCTTGTGATCGATTGCGTTGACCTGTGTGCTGTCGCCGTAATATACAACTGCATCTTTCATTGTGATACCTCCATTGGGAATACATGATATTTTACTGGCGGGAATATGCCAAAATTCGGATCAAAACAACCGAAAGACTCGGGCAGACAAGGGAATTGGACGAAGGTTGTACGGTTATGTCGTTGCGTGACTGCAACGAGTGTGCGCAAAATTGCATACACTGATATCGCGAATGACAATTTTTGCATTGCGCTTTAAAGCCAAATATTATCTGATTTTGGACGATAACCGGATGAAATCAGAGCAGAACGGGAAGACATTTTTGCGTTCTTATCATCGAGATGGAGAGAACAAGATGTGCGTGACACGAGCCAAGCACCTGATATTTTAAATATGCAGCAAAAATCATGCCAAGTGCGAAAATATCCCGAAAACTGGAAAGGCAAATAAAAAAAACAGTCCCCAGATCGCTATGATCGGTATGGGACTGGTTCTTTTGTTTCAATTTTCGATGTGAAAAAGTTCTGAACTGGTTGTAATACATAGAAAATCACGCAGAAACAAATAGGGGGTTGCGAAGGATGTATTTTATGCCTGCGGAAGCTCGTATTTGGGTGCAACACTTCCGCGCTTGATCAGCTCCATGTCAAAGACACGTTCGACGTGGGTAGAAGGCGAGTTGAGGATGCGCTCCAGCAGGTCTACCGTGCATGGGATCATGCGTTCAAACGGGTAGCTGATGGTCGTGAGATCATAGGCATCGAAGGAGCTGGCCGGGATGTTATCGAAACCAATGACCGAGATATCCTGCGGGATGGATTTGTGGAATTTCTTCCGAATCACATCCATAACACCCAGCGCAATGATATCAGAAGTGCAAAAAATGGCATCCGGCCAGGGCTGTTCGCTCAATGTAGCGAGAGCGGTTTCGTGTCCGGCGGTATAGCTGAAATCACATTCCTGTGTCCAAAGAATGCTTCCGCCGCGCTTATTCACCTGCGCTGCGAAGCCTTCAACACGTTCGATTTCCTTGGCGATGGTTGCACTGCCGTTGAAAATACCGAAGGTTTTATGGCCTTGCGCCATCAAATAGTCGGCAGCCTGCGCGGTTGCAGCCGTGACATCGCAATAGACCGCGCTGAAATTGGAGTCGGGAATGTATCGGTTGAAGATGATAATGGGGATGTTGGTGCTGAAGAAGGGATTGATGATCTCGGAGCTGGTTGCGCTGGACGCGATGATGATTGCGTCTGTGCGGTATCGATGTACCTGCGTCAAAATGTTTTCCACACCGACGACAGGGTCAATTTCAAAAATCAGCACTTGTTTGCCGCGTTCTTGCAGCAGCGGCAGGAACTTTTTGACAATGTCGATGTAGAAATCACTTACACTTTTTCCGATAACGAAAGCGATAATGCCCGATCTTTGCGTAAACAACCCGCGCGCAAGCGCATTGCTTCCGTGGTAACCCAGTTGATTTGCCGTTTGCAGCACAATTCTTCGTGTTTCCTCACGGATGCGGCCGTTCCAGCTCGGATCGAACACTCTGGATACGGTGGAGGGGGAAACACCGGCCTGCTGCGCGACATCAATGATGGTTGGGTTTTTCTTCATAATTCACCTCGTCACACTGATGACAATATTTGAACTTTTATATTACTCCTTTCATTACACAGATTCAAGTCTAAAATACAACAAAAAAATATGCATATTTTTGAAATATACATTGGTTGACAATCGCGTTATTGCCATATTATACTGTGAGCAGACAAAATCTTGCAACTTATGAAAATATTGTCATTTGCATTAAGAGCGAGAATATGTGAAAATAAGGCTATATAGCCAGATATATGTGAGCAATTTCGGATATATCCGGGAGCAATATTTTAAACATGAAAACATTACCATTCACAAAATTTCGTTTGGTGATTTTGCATATATGAATATATATACAGGTGGTGAGTAGAGGTGTCATTGGATCAGATCATTCTCTGGTTTGTCGCGATCGGCTTTGTGCTGGGCGGTATCGATAAGATTTTGGGCGGTCGATTTGGACTTGCACCCAAGTTTGAAGAAGGTTTTCATGCGATGGGCACGCTGGCCCTGGGCATGGTGGGTATTATCTGCCTGACGCCGCTGATTACAGACACCCTTGGTGCAGCAATCACGCCGCTGTTTACCGCGATCGGCGTAGATCCCGGTATGTTTGGCTCGATTTTGGCGAACGACATGGGTGGATACCCGCTGGCGATGGAGCTTGCGATTGATGAACGAGCCGGACTTCTGGGCGGCGCGATTGTCGCTTCCATGTTCGGCGTCATTCTGGTGTTCCACATTCCGGTTGGCTTGGGACTGATTCCCAAGGAAAAGCATCCGTGGTTTGCACAGGGCCTGCTCATTGGCTTTATTGTCACCCCGATTGGCAGTATCCTGGGCGGTCTGGTCGCCGGATTCCCGCTGACGTTCATTCTGCGCAATATGGTGCCCATCATTGTGATTTCGGTTCTGCTGGCCATCGGCCTGCGCCTGGCGCCGAATGCTATGGTCAAAGGGTCGCTCTGGTTTGGACGTGCCGTCACAGCGCTTATTTACTTTGGACTGATCTGCGCAGGATTTGAAACCATCACCGGCGTCACAATTTTGCCCGGTATGACGCCGATTTCCGAAGCAATGCAGACGGTTGGACACATTGGTGTCATCCTTGCGGGTACATTCCCGGTACTGTTCATCCTCCTGCGTGTGCTCGACCGGCCGCTGAAGGCTGTGGGACGGCACTTGGGACTGGATTCCAACGCGACTGCGGGACTCATTTTTGCGCTGGCAAACTCGGTTCCGGTGTTCACCATGATTAAGGACATGGATCGAAAGGCGACCATCATTAACACCGTGTGGGCGATTACGGTAGGCGCTGCGCTGGGCGATCATCTGGGATACACCGCAGGCGTGCGGCCGGATATGATCGTGCCCATGATCGTCGCCAAAGTTTCGGCAGGTATCTGCGGCGTTGCCATTGTCATGGTACAGGAATGGCTGCGCGGGAAAAAACAAGTAAAAATCAGCGGCTGAGACCGTTGACATAGAACAACGACCCTGGGAGGTAATGAAGTAATGGAAACCATGTACAAGGCGGATCGGCTTTACAACGAAATGATGGAAGTCGATCGAAAGATCAAGGCTCTGGAAGTGCAGGATGAGCAATCCATCACGGAGTATTTCCGACTGTATAAAGAGCTGATTTACAACCATAAGTGGATTGGCAGCGTATACGACATCTATGCGGATGATGCAAAGTTGTATCGCGAAAACGGTGACCTGTACGATGACGCACATGCAATCATGCAGGAAGCGCTCAAGTTCAC
Organism: Butyricicoccus pullicaecorum; assembly: GCF_002160355.1. Classification (NCBI taxonomy): domain Bacteria; kingdom Bacillati; phylum Bacillota; class Clostridia; order Eubacteriales; family Butyricicoccaceae; genus Butyricicoccus; species Butyricicoccus pullicaecorum. The sequence goes on along the minus strand of NZ_NFKK01000015.1, from coordinate 18,554 downwards.
CGCAGCATTCCCCGATCTGAAGATTCACATGCGTGATTGCTTTGCAGTCAAGAAGGGTGATGAGTACAAGGTATGGCAGTACTACACCATGGAGGGCAGCAACCGCAATCAGAGCATTTACGGTCCGGCAACCATGCGCGAGCTCAATCCCAACGAGTGCATCACCATGAGCATGGCAACCGTTCGCAACATCAACGGAAAGTGGCGCATTGTGCGTGAGTTTACCATGTACAGCATGGAGTGCATCAAGGCCGCCTGCAAGCCTGCGGAGCAGTAAGGCGATCCTTCTATCAAAAAACAGATTTGAGAAAGGCTGGTTAGAGTCCAATGTTGGCCAATATCACAGAAAATAAAAAGATCACCGAAATGACGGTGGATGAAATCATGGCAGAGCGTGCGCTCTATGAAGAGGTCATCCGCAACTGTACGTACAAGGAACCCCAGGAAATTGCAGATTTGTTCGAGGCATACACCATGCTGATCTGGAAGCACAAGCAGGTGGGCCGCGTGTATGATTTCTACTTTGACGGCCTGAAGGAAGAGCGCGACGGCGGCGCGAACCTGGAAGGTTCGGATCATGTCGTTTGGGATACGCTGCGCACGCTCGCACAGTTCCCCGATCTGAATGTAGAGTTTGTAGATATTCACTGTGTCCGCGATGGCGACAACTACCGCTTTGGTCAGGTCGTTTACAATACTGCCTGCGGTAAGGGCGGCGTTGGCCCGAATGGTCCCGGCAAGGATCTGAGCTTCGAGCCCTATGAAGACTTGGAAATGTGCGAATGCTGGATCCAGTTTATTGATGGCAAGTGGCGCGTCGGTAAGGAGGCGAGCATCCGCAGCAATGATGCATACCGTCGTCTTCTGGAGTAATTAACAGCGAGAAAAAAGAGAAAAAGAGATTGAGAAAGGAGATTTATCCTTATGGTACGTAAGATCGTTATTGTACTGCTCGGCATCGTTTACCTGTTCGGATGCGGCGTAATTCCGCAGCTGATGAATGTCTGGAATGTAGAAGGGTTTATAGGTCCTTTCCCCTGCTTCTTCGTTGGCCTGTATGCAATCTCTGGCCTTCTGGTTTTGTTGACCTTGTTCCTGTTCTTGTATGAACGGAATGATAAGACATTCGAAGACTGATTCTAGAGAAAGAGAGGAAAGAACCCAATGGATGTTGAACTGATTAAAAGCCCAATTCCGATCATCATGATGGTGATTTACATTGCCATTGTCATTTGGATGGCATGGTATCAGGGATTTTCCAAGAAGGCACTGGAGCGCAAAAAGAACCAGACCTTTGAGGATTATCTCACCGGCGGTAAATCCAGAAATGCAATCATTGTATTCCTGATTACCTGTGTCACATTCTATTCTGGTACCACTTTTACCGGTCGTGTCGGCTTCTTCTACAACTTCGGTGTAGCTGGTTTGAACTCGGTTATCACTTGTGCGGCTACAGGCCTGGTTATGTACTTCCTCAGTGAGAAGGTATGGCCGATTGCAAAGAAGTATCGTCTTTCGACGCTGCCCGATATCATGGAACTGCGCTATCAGAGCCGTTATGTCAAGATGCTGGTTTCCCTGATTATCGTTTGCTTTAACATCATCTGGCTCATTACCGAGATCCGCACGCTGGGTCTGGCGATGAATCTGGCTTCCGGCGGCACCCTCCCGATCGTGGTTGGTTCTGCAATCGCATTCACCATCATCATTATCTATGTCGCAACTGGCGGCGTAAATTCGGTATCCATGGTCGATAGCTTCTCTGCATGTGTCATGCTGGGCGGCTCGCTGATGGTACTGGCCTACATCATCAGCCATTTCTTTGGCGGCAGCCTGGGCGATATGTTCCACTCTGCACAGGAAGCAGCTTCGACGCTGTATGCCGGCGAAACCCAGGCGTCCATCTTCACCCTTGCTAACAGCGGCGATTACAACCGTCCGTACTGGGTTTCTAATGTTGTTCTCGGTACCCTGGTTATGCTGGTATATCCCTCGAACTTCATGAGCATCTGCCTGGCTAAGAACGTACGCGAAGTCAAGAAGTCCTCTCTGGCGACTGCAGCTTCCGGCATCTGGCTGAGCATTTACGGTATCTTTGGTGCGTGCGTCCTGGGCGCTGTTGCTAAGGGCTACACCATCCAGAACCCTGAAGCAGGTCTGCTGGAACTGTGCTCGCTGGGCGGCAATCCCATCATGCTGGGTCTGGTCTGCACCTTCATTCTGGCTGCTGCACTGGGTACCCTGGACTCGACGCTGATTTCTCTGTCTGGTCTGGTATCCAACGACCTCATCACCAATGTGATGCATATTAGAAAGGGCACGCCTCCGGTTGGTGCCGACGGTGTCCAGAGCGCAGAAGCAATCCAGCAGCGCGTACAGAAGGACGCAAAGAAGGAAGTATTCCGTACCCGTATCATCGTTGTTATCCTCGGCGTAATCGGTTTCTGCTTCAGCCTGACCGATCTGCCGCTGCTGACCCTGCTGACCGATATGGCAACCAACGGTATGGTACTGGTTACCCCGACGATCGCAGCAGGTCTGTTCTGGAAGAAGGCAACCCCGCATGGTGCAATTGCGAGCATGCTTGTAGCGGAAGCTGTTTACCTCGGAATGTATTTCTCTGGTATCCGCTATGTATGGGGCGGCTTCTTCCTTGGCTTTCCGGCAATCTTCTGCGGTATCATTACGATCATCGTGGTTTCTTTGGCAACCGAGAAGAAGTTCTACGAGAAGCACAACGCACAGACCGATATCTTCAAGGATTTCTTCGTTCGTGGCCGCGTTTCTGCTTGGATTCGCGAGAACATGTAAAAATTTGATTCCAATGCTGCATGCGCCGTGTGCACGCGGCGCATGTATAGACGCAATCAGGCTGATGTGAAATATCATCGGTTTGCATTGGATACATAAATAACTCCCCCTCAATTTTGTGAGACCTCTCCGGACATGTACGTTGCATGCCTGGAGAGGTCTTCGCCTTGTTTGCGGGATTGAGATGACCTGGATGTGTGGGGCGGTAAATATTATTTGTTGGAAATTAACCGTGTGATCTTAAAATGTACAGGGACTGTATCGAAATCGTGTGATTTTCAATTATAAGAAATTATAACATCCACGCAGATGTACTGTTCTCTGAAGCTGTTTTGCTTGGAGAAAATGAGGAAGTTTACTGTGCAGTAGAACATAAAAACTGTCTTGAACTGGAATAACCGCATACAAAAAGAGAGCGAAAAAATCCCCGTATCGAAAGATACGGGGATTTTTTACAGTATTAGAGGGCAATGCGCGAGAGGATAGAACTGTTTATGCGGCGGTATGTTTCTGCGGATATCTTGTTTATAACATTTGATGGTATGAAAGATAAAACGGTATAAGGTTTTCAAAAAAGATAGGAAATACTAGGTAAATAATCATTTTAAAAATAAAATATAAAAAGTATAAAATGCAAATATAGTTTGTATAAATCATGTAAAATACAAATTATTTGCAAAATATAACTTTAATAGCATGGAAATACAGTAGTATCTAGAAAATAAGAATTAAATACAGAATGGTAATTGAAACGAAAAATGGACTGTGCTATAATACAAATAATATATAACTTCCGAATGTGTAAAGATGTTCGTGTTAAATTTGAAAAGGAGGAGCGACTGTGAAAAAGCAACTGTTGGCAGGTGTTCTGTCTGCAACAATGGTAATGGCTTCGATGTCAACAACTGCAATGGCTGTTGATGCGACTGAAGAAGCAACAAATTTACTTCCTGAGAGTACCATTTTGTCTGAGCAAGAGGTGCCAGAAAACGAGAGTATGGAGCAGCCTGCCGAGATTGAAAGCATACCGGCGTCTGAGATTCAAGAGATTGCAGAGACAGAGAAGACGGCAGATGGTGTTGTTGAAGTCGATAGCGCGGATGCCCTGCAAAAGGCGGTTGAAAATGCTGAGGATGGAGTCGAAACGACCATTCGGCTGGTAGATAATATTTCTGAAATGGCTACCAGCCAAATTGTTACCATTCCTGAGAATAAATCTATTATCTTAGATATGAATGGTAAAAAGCTTACAGTTTCCGATGATTTTGAAGGGCGTCCCTTTAGGATTGAGGGAACATTAACAGTGGTTGGTGATGGTATTGTAGATACTGAATCTGCACATAATGCATATGGAGTTTTTGACAATTATGGAAGTTTGATTGTGAAAAACGGTACCTATAGAAGTTATACATATGCAGGTGGTTCGGTAGTTAAAAATAGACCTGAGAGTTTTTGTGAAATTTATAGCGGTAGTTTTTACGGATCACCAACAGCAGTATATAATGAAGGCATAACTAAAATTTATGATGGAATCTTTGATGGTCGATCTTGTTCTTCGTGTGATAGAAATATTTGGGGATATACTATTCAAAGTCATTGGAATGATAAATCTGCAGAAAAACCCGAATTTTATTTTTATGATGGTACTGTAATTGGTGTGCAGGGGGCGTTTTCTACATCTGCCGGATATTCTGAAGTGCATGATGGAACCTTTGAAACAGTTGCGTGTGAAAGCCATGGTAAAAATAGTGCGTGGTATGCTTTGTATGTCGCTGGTGAATCTGGTGAAGTAGAGTGTAATGTATATGGTGGCACCTTTGTAGCTGCGAGCAAATATGCAGCTTATATCGGTAATAGTAATGATGGAGGAGAAAAGAAGGATGCCATCGTAAATATCTATGGCGGTATTTTTGAATCAGGTAGAGATGATAAAACAGCAGTCCGGGTTGATGAAGACCTAGGAGGATTGAACATCACTGGCGGTACATTTTCCAGTGATGTAAGCAAGTATATCGATCCCAGCAGCGATTGGCAGGAAGAGAATGGTCAGTATGTTGTTAAGCCCATTCCTGAATCCGAAGGCGTTGCTGCAATCGGCGACAAGTATTATAGAACATTAGCGGATGCTGTAGATGCGGCCACTTCGGGTGACACAATTACAATCTTGAATGATGTCAATGAGGCTCCTGGAATTTCCGTTCCGTCCGGAAAGAAATTCACCATTGACTTTGATGGTCATACTTATACGTTGAGCAATCCGGGTGCAGGATCGACTGGAACAGAAACCAATGGTTTCCAGTTATTACAAGGTTCAGACATCACATTCAAAAATGGTACCATTCGCATTTCTGATAAGAATGGAAGTGCAGGATCTGGAAAGCCGATTGGACGTATTATTCAGAACTATGCAAATCTGACTCTGGAAAATATGCAGATTTATGCAAAAAATCAGGTCGGTGGAGAAAATTATGCGTTAAGCTTTAACTGTGGCAACATTGTTTTTAAGGGCGACACTAGCATCTACGTTACAGATCCGGAAAACACGATTGTATTTGATATTTGTAAATATAGCAGCTATCCGAGTGTGGCAGTCGTTTTCGATGAATCCTATACGGGAACGATCCAAGGAACCATTGTTTATGACAGCTCGGATTCCGAGACACATACATTAGAAATTAAGGGAAACGGAACTTTTGGGAAGATTGAAGCTACATCCACAAGTACAGATGCAGCGAAAGATGCAATTACGGTTTATAGTGGTCATTATGCCGAGTCTGTAAAGCCGGATTATCTGGATGAGTCTCTGAATACTGAACTCAAGAGCGCATCTAATACAAAGGCACCTTACAGTTATTATGATACCGTGGATGAGGCGATTCGGGCTGCAGAACCGGGTGATACGATTACAGTAATCAAGGATGACGGTGTGCCCCAGAGCTATACCGTTTCGTTCGATGGAAATGGCGGCAATGCGATTGCATCCGTAACGGTACCGGAAAAGACCGAAATTACTCTGCCGACTCCAATCCGTGAAGGCTATGAATTTGAAGGTTGGTATGATGGCGATAAACTGGTTAAGAGTCCGTACACCGTAACCGCAGCTGTGACCTTAACGGCACATTGGGATCGCATTTCCTCGGGCGGCGGCGCATCGCATCCGGAAGCTGGCAGCACTTCTTCTTCTAACCGTTACGAGATCACCAAGCCTTCCAAGGTAGAAAACGGTTCGATCAAGGTCAGCGACTCCAAGGCCCAGAAGGGCGACACCGTCACCATCACGGTCACCCCGGACGAGGGCTATGAGCTGGATAAGCTGGCAGTTTACGATGAGGACGGCGATAAGATCGACCTCAAGGACAAGGGTGACGGCAAGTTCACCTTCGAGATGCCTAAGGGCGATGTTGAGATCGAAGTATCCTTCGCTCTGATCGAGGACGAGACGGTCAAGGCCAACTTCGCGGACGTTGCAGCTGATGCTTGGTACGCAGATGCAGTCCAGTACGTCTATGAGAACGGCATGATGAGTGGTACCAGCGAGACCACCTTCAGCCCGGATGTGACCACCACTCGCGGCATGATCGTAACCATTCTGTACCGCCTGGAAGGTTCTCCCGATCTCTTAAATGAGAATCTGGGCTATCCGTATGCCGATGTCGATGCAAACGCTTACTATGCAGATGCGGTCTACTGGGCACGTCAGAACGGCATTGTTTCCGGTATGAGTGCAGAACAGTTTGCACCGAACAATGCAATCACCCGTGAGCAGATGGCGGCAATCCTGTACCGCTATGCACAGTTCAAGGGCTATGATGTATCGGCTAAGGCTGATCTGTCCGTTTACACCGATGCAGCGCAGGTTAGCACCTATGCAACCGACGCAATGGCATGGGCAAACGGTGCACAGCTGATCACCGGTACTAGCGCAACCACGCTGACCCCGGCAGGCAACGCAACTCGTGCACAGGTCGCAACGATTCTGATGCGTTCCTGCGAGAATATTGCAAAGTAAATCATTTCCCAGCTTAAAAGAGGCTGACCTAAAGGTCAGCCTCTTTTATTGCTTTGATCGCTGATACGCGAAGTTTAAATGAAAGGTTGTCTGAAATCATATCATGCAGATTGTGCGGACGGCGTACTTGAAGATTGTGCTGCATTGAGCTCTCCCGCAAGCTGGAAGCCCTTTCGCGCAAGAAAGACTGCGATGACCTCGTTGATGACAGCAGCGGCGGCGATGGTGCCGCGCACGATGTCACCATACTGGCTGAATGTACCGGTCAGGGACGAGATTGCAATGCCGGTCAAGACCAGAGAAACACCCGAATGCGGCATGAGGGTCAATCCCAGATATTTGCGCACGGTTACCGATGCATGGGATAGGTGTGCACCGATGGCAGCGCCGCCGATTTTTCCCACAGCGCGGGTCACAATATAGATGGCGGTAAAGAGTCCGGCATTTAGAATCAGGTGATAATCCAAAGGTGCGCCAAGGTTTAGGATAATGAGTGTAAAGCAGCCGCCAATGATGGGCGTACAGCGAGACATCATACCGTCAAGCTGCTCTTCGGGAATACGGTTGGCAAAGACGGCGGAATACACCATGCCGGTCAGCATAAAGTTGAGAATGGGGAAGGGCATCAGATACGTATTTGCCGCCATGGTAATCCCGGCTGCTGCCAGGACACCGAGGAGTGCAATGACCGAATTGGTCTTTGGATTTTGGCTCTTGCGCAGCAGAGCAGATACCGGAAGTCCAACCAGAAGTCCGATCAAAATGGGGAACAGTACAACCAGTAGGATCAGGTAACCCGGTACATTGCCGCCCGAGGTCTGTTTGAGGACGACACTCATCACGCCTAAAAATACCGTAATGGCGGCGACATCATCGAGAACTGCAAGCGGAATGAGCGTCCGGGTGACCGGTCCGTCGGTATGGTACTCGGTGACAATGGACAGAGCAGGAGCGGGTGCGGTTGCAAGGGCAATTCCGCCAAAGATCAATCCCAGAAATACCGGAACGCCAGTCAGGTAAAAAATAGCGCAGAATGCGGCGCTGACGACCAGAAAGGTTCCCAAGGATTCGGTGAGCGTGATGGTCAGAACCTGCTTTCCGTATCGGCGCATGCGCTTCCAAACCATTTCGGTTCCGAGCATCAGGCCCATTCCGCACTCCAGTACGGAGATCAGACGTTCATAGGCCGGTGCATCCAGAATTTCCAGGGTCAGCAGGTTTGCTGCATTCGGTCCCAGCGCCATACCCGCGATCAAAAAACCTAAAACAGCCGGCATTTTGAGCTTGGATGCCAACTTTCCAAATAAAAAACCAAGAGCAACGACTATGAGCAGCCGCAGCAGATTAGATATCATTGTGTATCACTCCATTCTGTATCATTGCATCCAGCTGAGCAGCTTTGCACCGTCGCGTACGCAAGCGCTGTAAGGCGGGGCGATTGCGCTTGCGGGTATCCATGCCGGAAATATCACTCGGGGAGCGAATCATCTCCTGTTCGCAGCTGTTATCGGTATGCTTTGGCATCCTCCATTAGAGGTTTGAAAAAGCCGGTTGTATCGGCTGAATCGCTTGCGAAATGTACCCTTTCGTGATAGAATACAGAAAACCTTTCAGGGAGGATGGATATGTCGAACTCGGACTTTACAAAATTTATGATCGCGCGCGGACTCAAGCAGCTGTTGGAAACCAAGTCTTTCACCGACATTACCATCGGCGATATCGCCCGGCACTGTAAAATGAGCCGCAATACCTTTTACTATCACTTTAAAGATAAGTATGATGTCATAAACTGGATTTTTTACACCGAAATCACACCGATCATCGGAGACACGGCTTCGATTGAGCGGTGGGGCAGCGGCATGCGCGCGCTGTGCCATTACATGCAGGAAAACCGGACGTTTTACACGAATGTAGTGCGCTTTGAGGGTCAAAACAGTCTGTCCGGCTGCCTGATGGAGTTCTACGAGAACCTGGTTCGGAATATTATATTCAATGCCAACGGAGATCGGGTACTCAGCCCACAGCAGATCAAGATGATTTCAAGGTTTTATGCACACGGAATGTCCGGTGTGCTGCTCGATTGGATGAAAAACGGTATGGTGAAAGACCCGGACGCGACCGTCGCCATTTTGGAAGAGCTGCTTTCCGGCGAAATCTTCCGTCAAATTATCGCGCAGCAAGACCACACAGAACCTTGATTGTGTAACCTCGGCACAATCGCAATTGCGCGCATTTGTCTTGGATTTCGACCGCTGTTCTGGATATTTGACTTCATGCCATTGGATTTTGCAGTCCGATGGCCTTTTTGTTCGCTGTGGAGTCCTCCTCACGATACCATAAAGGATAGCAGTGTTTGGTACCGATTTGTACTGACATTTTCATGGAATTGTCCGATTTTTGAACAAACGAAAATAGTTGTACCGGTGCAAACCGGGTTTCGTGAGAGGGGATAAAAGCAGAATCACAGGCAGCCCGATACATCAGATTTGGATGACTGGGGAGTCAAACTTATTTCTATCATTTCGCGTATTTTATTACACATCTTTTGACAGGAATGGTTGGTTAAATATTTGTCAAAGAATTTCGCATAAAAATCGAATTAAGCGAGCAATTTTGAATAAATTACCCACAAATATAACATTTTTGTTTGAACTTGTGGTGGGTCTATGGTATGATACTAATAAAAGAACGTGCGCAGCAACCGGATCGTAGACGTTTGCTATACATGCATGTTTGTAAAGGAGCTAGAGAGCAAATGAAATCAGTCTTTGTGATCGGGCACAGAAACCCGGACACTGATTCAATCTGTTCTGCGATTTGTTACGCCCATTTAAAGCAGATTCTGACCGGCCAGGAGCATATTGCCTGCCGTGCGGGGCAGATCAACCCGGAAACGAAGTTTGTCCTTGATCATTTCAAGGTGGAGCCGCCGCGTTATTTGGCTTCGCTCAACCCGCGCCTGTCCGATGTGCAGTACCGTGATGTACCCGGTATCCGTGCAGATCTGTCCCTGCGCCGCGCATGGGAATACATGAATAATAATAATATTCATACAGTCGCGATCGTTGATGAAGACAATCACCTGCAAGGCCTGCTGACGCTCAGTGACATCGCCCGATTTTACATGGAAGATCTGGGTGCGGATGCACTGGCCGCAGCCAAGACCAGCTATCACAACCTGGTCGATGTTCTGGGTGGCGAGCTGGTTGTCGGCACCGCCGAGAACCGTTTCGAGGAGGGCCGTGTTGTAATCGGTGCGGCCAATCCCGACATGCTCGAGGAGCATATCAACGAACACGATCTGGTCATTCTGGGTAACCGATACGAGTCTCAGCTGTGCTCGATCGAGATGAACGCCGACTGTATTGTCATCAGTCTGGGTGCTGGCGTATCGCGAACCATCAAAAAGCTGGCAGTCGCTGCCGGCTGTGCCGTGATTGCAACCCCGATGGATACATATACCTGCGCTAAGGTTATCAACCAGGCAGTACCGGTTGCGCACATTATGCGCAAGAACGGACTCATTTCGTTCCATCCGGGTGATCTGGTAGAGGATGTTAAAAAGACGGTTTCCAAGAAGAGAATCCGTTACTACCCGATTTTGGACGAGGACGGCAAGTATATCGGTATGGTCTCCCAGCGTAACTTGCTGGATATTGAGAAGCAGCGGGTCATCATGGTCGACCACAACGAGCGCGATCAGGCGGTCGAGGGTATCGACGCAGCACAGGTCACCGAGATCATCGACCATCACCGCATCGGTGCGCTGGAAACCACCAATCCCATCTACTTCCGCAACCAGCCGCTTGGCTGTACGGCAACCATCGTCACGCAGCTGTACCACGAAAATCGTGTAGAGATTGAACCGGCCATTGCCGGACTGCTGTGCTCGGCGATTCTGTCGGACACACTCATGTTCCGTTCGCCCACCTGCACGCCGATCGACCGCTACACGGCGGAAGAACTCGCAAAGATTGCAGGCATTGACATTCCCACTCATGCTGTTGCCATGTTCCGCGCAGGTTCCGAGCTGGTTGGCCGTTCGATGGACGATATTTTCCACATTGACTACAAGTCTTATCAGGTCAAGAGCAAGCGTATTGCAATCTCGCAGGTTACGAGCGTCAATCAGGAAGAATTGCACGAACTCAAGCCGCAGATGCTCGACTATATGCGCAGCAGCTTGGAAAAATCCGGCTTGAACATGATGTTTGTTATGCTCACCAACATCATCGAGGAGACAACCGAGCTGTTGTTTGTCGGACACAATGCTGCTGAACTGGTGCAGATTGCTTTCCAGCAGCCCGGCGGTGTCGATTCGATCACACTGCCCGGTGTTGTCAGCCGTAAAAAGCAGCTGGTATCGCCGCTGCTCGCCGCACTGGAAGATGAAAGCATCGCAGATTAAAATGAAAACGCGTAAATCGGAAAACTCCGATTTACGCGTTTTTTCGTAGGTTGAATTTTGGTTCTGCATCAGCTCATGCGAGCGTTGACCGAATGTATTGCATGTACTTTTTGGCAGCCTGTTCTTCCTGCTCGGGGTAAGTGAATCCACCATCCTGTGCAACCAAAAGAGCCGCCTTTCGAAACAGCTGGATGGCCGTATCGATCGATGCCCAGAAGCTCGTGTAAGATGCATCGCAGTAGATGTTCTGATACGCCGTATAAAAATCTGAGGGCAGATATTTTTTCAGATACTTGTGTAGTTTTCCACCGGATACCGTGTAATTGGTGCCGATTCCAATATACCAGTCCAGCATGACCTCCAGCATCTCTCTGGAAAGCGCGTGGTAGGTTGTCATAGCAAACGGAAGCTCATCTCTTGCGATTCCCTTCGCGACATCGCATAAGCTCCAAAAGAATTCATTGCAGCATCCGTGAAATCGCTTTTCCGACGGCTTTTTGATGTGAAAATCTTCGTCGGTTGGCGGCGGCAGATGCGGCAGACAGTCCACTTTGTCCAAAAGCGGCAGGAACAATTTATTGCGGTTTCTGCCGCTCTCCATCACCGCAAGCGTCTCAACACCCACGTCAATCCGGTTTCCATCGTCAAATAGCAGCAGCCACGAATAGCTCTCGTCATAGTTACTTCGTATCTGGAAGCGTCCTCCATAGCCGAAGTCGGTGTCTTGCTCCTGCATGAGCATCACCGTGCCGAAGTGCTTCATCCAGCTCGTATCGTGGATAAAACTATATGTTTCAGTCACCACATACATGATGTCAAAATCTCTGTAAATGTCCGGGGGGACATTGGGATTTGTCCGTGATCCTTTCAGGTATGCTGCAAGAATGCGGTCGTCCATTTTTGCAAAATCAAGAATCAAGTTCATCATTTCCTGTTCTGTCCGCAACGTACATTCTCCTCTCGATACAAGCTATAAATTGATTTTATCATAGCACGGTATTGCGTGATGCTGCAATATCTGTTCAAGGTATCATCCTGGTATGTGACAGAATGTTGAGCTAGGAAGGAGGAGATGGTTTGGCTCAGGCGAAAGATCAGTGTTTGTAAAAGAAAGATATTTCCGCAAATGATTCCTGTGGTTTCCTTTGCGATTTGGCAGATAAAAATTGACGCTCCGTGTAACACGGAGCGTTTTTATATGCATGGAATCTGTGCATCAAATATGTGATTGCTATTGCGCGTGAACGAGGTTGACGGCTTTACCCAATCCGGATATACTGAACACAGTAGAGCGGGAAGCGCCAGAAGGGTTTTACACGGGAACACTGGTTTTACGTAATATCTGTTGTTTTCACCTCTTTAGAACGGACCATATCCGATTCCGTAAGCGATGATAATCAGAGCAAAGGCGCTTGCAATAAATCCCAAATAGATCTTCCAGCAGAACCGAATCCAGGAACCATAGTCCACACCGCACATGGAAAGCTGAACCAGAGAACTTCCGGGCCAAAAACTATTGGTGATTCCGTCGCCGTACTGATAGGTCAGAACCAGAACCTGCTGGTTGATGTTCAGAATTTTTCCGAGCGGGTGCAGAATCGGCATGATGATGACGGCCTTTCCGCTGCCGGAAACGACAAGGAAATTAAAGAGCGTCACAAATACGAAGATGACGAAGATTGCCAGAATCGCGCTTCTGTGCTCCAAAAGCTGCGACATGGCGTGCACGATCGTATCGATGATGCATGCCTGATTCATCAGCACGACCACGGACTGTGCCAGACCGACCGCGAATGCTGCGGAGAACACCCGCACGGCACCGGTGCAGAACAGTTGGCATGCCTGACTGGGTGCAATCCGGAAAATTGCAGCGAGAAGAAATGCCATGATGACATAGATGCCTGCAATCTGCGGAAAAGACCAGCCAAAGCGAATGCATCCGATACCCTGCGCAACGACGACGCCCAAGAAAACAAGAAGTCCCAATGCACGTCTTACGTTCATTTCTTCGGTCTGCTCGGCGTGATCTTCCTGCGACTGGCTGATATATTCCTGACTGAGCAGGCTCGCGGAAGGGTCTTTCTTGATCTTACGGCAGTAGGCATAAAGACCGATCAAACCAATAATGTAAAATACCGCCAGACCGACCGCACGGAAGCCGATACCGGAGAACAGAGGCAGTCCGACGATTTGCTGTGCCACGCCGGTGGTAAATGTATTCATCAGACCGGAAGTAAATCCGACCGTGCTGCCGAGAATGGCAAAAGCGGTGCCTACCATTCGGTCATAACCCAAGGCAAACCCGATCGTGACCGCCAGCGGGTAAAAGGGATAGGCAGCCTCACCATATCCCAGAACGCCGAATACCACGAAAATCGTGTAAAAAATACAGACGACCGAAAACTCTTTGCCTCTCGTTTTCTTCAGAATCAGATTGATGCCTGCGCCGAACGCACCGCTGACTTCCAGCAGGTAAATAGCGCCGGAACTGATAAAGAGCGTGCCCATGATGGTTGCGCCATTGACAAAACCGGTGTAAATGGCTTCAAAATAGTCCATAAACCCAATGGGCGTCTCATTCTCTACATATTGAAACGTGTTTGGGTCAATTACGGTAATTCCCGAAGCGTCCTGCAGCCGCTGGTACGAGCCGCTTGGAACGATGTAGGAAAGTACCACGACGAAAAGCATAATAAAAAGTAGTATAATAAATACATGGGGCATCCGAAACCCCTGTTGCTTCTTTCCGGCTTGATTCATGTTAAACCGTCTCCCTTCCATTTTCCCGCAGCCAGGCTGCCGCTGCATTCGCGTGGAGTGCGGCGCCCAACGGCAGGACCGCTTCGTCCAGCACCATTTTCGGACTATGAAGCGGTGCATTTCCGCGCTGTCCTGCACCGAGGAATACAAACATGCCGGGCACTTCCTTCGTTACATACCCAAAATCTTCGGTGCCCGTCATAGGCGGGATTTGATGGACCTTGTCCGCGCCCACGATTTCAGCAAGATGCGGAACGAGGCTTTCACACAATGCCTGATCGGAAAACGTGCAGGGGGTATGGAATTCGGTCAGCTCATATGTTCCGTTCCACGCTTTGACATAGTGATCGATTATCTCCGGGATGCGCTGCTTCAGGTGCTCGGCAGCTGTTACATCCAGCGTGCGCATACCGATGTGAAGCTCGGCTTTGTCCGGGATAATGTTGACCGCTGTGCCGCCCTTGGCTACACCGCAGGTGAGCGTCACCATAGCGGCAGGGTCGGCTTCGCGTGTCACCAGCAGGTTCACTGCCTGATACACCTGGTTGAGGATCATCAGGGGATCGGTGCAAAGCTGCGGCTGCGAACTGTGGCCGCCGCTTCCTTGGATTTTCAGAATAAACGTGTCCAGCGAGGCAGAATTTACGCCTGTGGCATAACCAATAGTTCCGGTCGCCTCGGTGGGCTGTACATGCAGTCCGAAAGCGACGTCCACCTTCGGGGAAGTCAGTGCTCCGTTTTCTACCATAATGCGTGCGCCGGCGCCGGTCTCTTCTCCCGGCTGGAACATCAGCTTTACCGAGCCGTGCAGCTGGTCTTCATGTTCTTTCAGAATTTGTGCTGCGCCCAGAAGCATGGCTGCGTGGCTGTCATGGCCGCACATGTGGCTCGCGCTGCTGCACGATTGAAAATCAAGACCGCTGTCTTCTTTCATCGGCAGTGCATCCATATCCGCTCGCAGAAGAATGCAGGGACTGCCGTGTCCGATCTGTGCAAGGACTCCGGTCGCCTTTTCCATCTTTGGAAATCCTGCTTCCACAAAGTCTGCGGTCAGTTTTTCGGGCAGCGCGCCGCCGCATGCTTTCCATGAGATTCCCATTTCGGTCAAACGCTGCTGGATATATGCACTGGTCTTTGGCAGATCGGTTCCGATTTCTGCGATCTGGTGCAGGTATCTTCTGTCTTTTATGATCTGATTTTCTAACTGATATGCCCGTTTTTTAATCTCTTCTGCCGATATTCCCATTTTTGAGCCCCTCTTAGTATCATTCCGGACGTCTTTGCAGTAACATCAAAGTTCCGGATACTGCTTGTATCTGCAGTGGTTTTGATTTATAATTATAATATGTTGTTGCATAAATATTCTTTATATTACCACCTTTTTTATGAATTTACAAGTTTTTTTCGGGAAAATTTTTCCGATAAAAATTGCAAGTTTGCCATCAAAAGTATAGAAGGAGTGCATAATCGCATGAAACATCTTTTTATAAATGGAAAAATATTCACTTCGGATACCAAGCATCCTTATGCAGACACCATGGTCGTGCAGGACGGAAAAATCCTCTGGACCGGCGAGCGGGACGCGATGCCCGCAGCGTGGAAAGAGGAGATTGCTTCTGTAACCGATTTGGAGGGTCGGCGCGTGATTCCTGGCTTTGTAGACGCACACATGCATCCGGTCATGCTTGCGGATTTCCGCAAAAAAATCACGATTATGCCGCCGGAGATCAATTCCATCGAAGAGATGGTATCCGCCATCCAGAAGAAGCGCAGCCAGCAGCCAGCCGGCGCGTGGATTCAGGGCTGGGGCTATGATGAGCAGGGATTTTCCGAGAAAAGATCGCCCAATCGATACGATCTGGATCGCGGCTGTAGTGATTCTCCGGTATCCATCACGCGCACCTGTGCTCATATTCGCTGCGTCAACAGTATGGCGTTGAAAATGGCTGGTATTGATCGAAATACGCCCGACCCTCCCGGAGGAGAGATCGAGCGCGACGAAAACGGAGAACCGACCGGCGTACTGAAAGAAAATGCACGCAATCTGGTGCTTCCGCTGATGCCGCAGGAGACAGCCGAGGAGCATGTCGAAAACCTGCTGGAACTCGGACAGGTTCTGATTTCACAGGGAATCACCTCCATCTGTGATATGGGTAATCTGGATACAGGCGATAACATTCCGCTCTATGAAGCAGCGGCGCAAAAGGGCTTCTACCCGCGGGTAGGTGTGTATTACATGTGGGATTTCTTTGCGGACGACCCTAACTTTGACATTCCGCACAGTCGCATGGACCGAAACCGTCAGATCTTTGCCGCAGGTCTAAAACTGATTGGCGACGGCAGTATTTCCGGCCGAACCGCATGGATGAGCCGTCTCTACTACGGCTCCAATGAGGAGTATGGTATTTCGGTGTGCAGCGATGAGCTGCTGGAGAGCGCGATTGATTTTTGCAAGAAAAATCACTGCCAGCTCTCCATACATGCCATGGGCGGCAGAGCGATTTCCCGTATGATTGACCGCGTATGCCGGGAATCTGCCTGGACTTGTGAAAACATTCCCTACACCAGAATCGAGCACGTCACAGATCCTTCTGCGGACAGCATCCGCAAAGCGGCTGAACACGGAATTTCTTTCTTGTCGCAGCCCATTTTCCCCTATGCAGAGAGCAAAAGCTATGTGAAAAATCTGGGAGAGGCATGGCTGAAAGAATGCTATCCTTATAAAGACATGTTGGATGCCGGTGTATCGCTCGGCTTTTCCACCGATGCCCCGGCTACCTACTGGTCGGACCCGACCGACCCCTTCCCGGGACTGAAATTTGCCGTAACGCGCACCTGTGCGGACGGTACAGACGGTGGACAGGCGCAGGCGGTGGAGATCGAGACCGCGATTCGCTTGTATACCATTGGCGCTGCACAGGCTGCCGGATTCCCGGACACCGGCATGCTGGCCGCCGGTTATCGTGCGGATTTTGTGGTATTAAGCGATGATATTCTGCATGTGCCGTCCGAGGACATCGACAAAGTCAAAGTCGTACAGACATACATTGGTGGAACCTGCGTATATCAGCGCTGACCCATATAGAAGTGTGATGCTTGCAGAAGAAAGGAGCTTGCAAATATGTTTCATTTACCAGAATACAGACAGCCCGATTTTACGGAAAAGAGATTTGTCGATGCGCCGGATGCTGTCTGGGAGACCGTGACCATCAAGGGTGTCGCCCCTGAAAATTATCACAGTACCTCTATGTATCCGGAATACTTCAAGATCAACGGAAAATGGATCCTCGCAGAGCAAAGCCGTATGGATTCCAGCGTGGTACTCTGCGAAGACGGACATTTGAAGGTTGTCGAAAACCGTAATCTGGAAGTGGGTGATAAAGTCATTCTGGGCCGTACGGAAAATGGTCAGGATGGTATCTATCTTTACACGGATGCCTTTGAGGACCCGGACGACACCGAAAGTGATCGCTTCGTCTTTCGTCAGGGAAGAAGTCGTGAGACCTCTTATGCCAGAGACTATGACCGCCTCTTTGAACTGCTGAAATATGAGAAAGAGCACGGCAATATCCTCTGGGTCATGGGACCTGCATTTTCGTTTGATGCCGATGCAAGACGCGCCATGCAGGCCATGATTGAAAATGGCTATGTAGACGGCCTGATGGCTGGCAATGCACTGGCAACGCATGATTTGGAAGGCGCTATGTTCCATACCGCGCTGGGACAGGATATTTATACACAGAAATCTCAGCCGAACGGACATTACAACCATCTGGATGTCATCAATCGCGTCCGAAAGAGTGGTTCCATCGCGCAGTTTATTGACGATTATAAGCTGGATAACGGCATTATGTATGGCTGTATCAAAAACGATGTCCCCTTTGTCCTGACCGGCTCCATCCGTGATGACGGCCCGCTTCCCGAAGTCATCGGGGATGCGTATGAGGGTCAGAGCGCGATGCGCAAAATGGTTGAAAAATCCACGACTGTGATCTGCCTGGCCACCATGCTTCATACCATTGCAACCGGAAATATGACTCCTTCTTATAGAGTGCTTGAGAATGGCACCGTGCGTCCTGTATTCCTTTATACGGTGGATGCCGATGAATTTGTCGTGAATAAGCTTTTGGATCGTGGAAGCCTTAGCGCAACTACCATCGTCACCAATGTACAGGATTTTATTATGATCGTGGCAAAAGGACTTGGCGTGATTTAACATCATGATTGAGTAATTCGGTAAATACAAAAAACGCTCCGCGTTATGCGGAGCGTTTTTTTGTGACTGTAACATCGCTGCTATGGAACAGGAAAGATTCATCTGCCGCATATCTTCGACTTTTTCGATAAAATGGATATAATAAGTTCATATTTATGCGAACAGGAGAAGTTACCATGCAGGATCAAATAGATTACTTGTCGGACTTTGCTGTCTATCTTCGCACGGAAGAGCGCAGTGAGGGTACGATTGAGAAATATTTGCGCGATGTGCGCAAATTTTTTTGCTGGTTGGCAGATAAATCTTTGGAAAAGGCACAGGTTTCTGCGTGGAGAGCACAGCTGCTCTCC
>NZ_NFKK01000014.1:0-71943 GCF_002160355.1 Butyricicoccus pullicaecorum | reverse complement strand
GATTTAGGTCAGATCGAGTCGGTGATTGTTTGCGGGAAGGAGTACAAGTTACGTTAAATTTTGGGAAAACCAATCCGGCAGGTTGGTTTTCATGAACGCGCTGAGCGCGCGGGGGAGTTGCGCGTCAGCGGACGCGCTTTTGATTATTTTTTGGTTGAAACCCGGGTCGGACACCGGGTTTCAAAAGGGGGATTCCGTGTCCTGCGGGACACGGCTCAGGGCGCTGCCCTGAGAACCCGCAGCCTTTGAAAAGGCTGGCGAAACTTTCAGTGTTGGGTGCGGTGCAGGGTTTAGCCGGGGATTTCACCGACGCCGCTGAGGATATGACGCGGGCGGTAAGCGTAATTTTCGACTTCCTCGCGGGTGGTGCAGCCGGACAGGACCAGGACGGTATCCAGACCGGTTTCCACGCCTGCAACGATATCGGTATCCATGCGGTCACCGATCATAGCAGCCTCATTGGAGTGCACGCCGAGCAGGCGCAGGCCGGTGCGCATCATGAGGGGATTGGGTTTACCGACGTAGTAAGCCTGCTTACCGGTTGCCAGCTCGATGGGAGCGACCAGAGCACGGCAAGCGGGGATGATACCGCGTTCCGAGGGGCCGGTGAGGTCGGAGTTGGTTGCGATCAGGCGTGCGCCGCGCTGGATGTAGCCGACGGCTTTGAGGATGGTCTCGTAGTTGTAGCCGGTAGTCTCGCCCGCGATGACGTAGTCGGGGTCAACGTCGTTCATGGTGATACCCGCGTCATAGAGTGCATTGAGCAGGCCGGGTGCACCGATGACGTAAGCCGTGCAGCCGGGCGACTGGCTCTTGAGGAAGGCAGCGGTTGCCAGAGCGCTGGTGTAGAAGTGATCTTCGCTGACGTCCAGACCCATGCGTGCAAGTTTCTGCTGCAATTCACGGGGCGAGCGCTCGCTGGAGTTTGTCAGGAACAGGAAGCTTTTGCCTTCGCGGTTGAGCCAGTCCACAAATTCCTTGACACCGGGCAGCAGACGGTTGCCGTGATAGATCACGCCGTCCATGTCGCAGATGAAGCCTTTTTTCTGTCGCAGCTCTTCGAGCGATTCAAACGGTTCGGTCATGGGTAGGTACTCCTTATCTTATATCTTAATCTTTTTGAGATACATGTCTCCAGATTCTATTATGCAGGGAAGGCGCATAGAAATCAAGCAAATCTGGGTAAAATTTACGGGACAGATCAGATATTGCGGCGATATTTTCCCCAGCGGCGGATGCCGGAGAGCGAGGTCAGCAGGGTGATGACAGCGAATACCAGCAAGAAGGCCATGGCAGCCGTCCAGCCCCAGCGTTCGGAGAAGAAGCCGATGCCGTAGGAGGACAGCGCCGAGCCGAGGTAGCAGGCGCTGTTAAAGATGCCGGTGACCGAGGATGCGCGGCCAATTGCGCCGAAGTGGATGGGCATGAGGTTGATAATCATGAGGTTTGCGCCGACCAGAGCAGTGGAGGACAGGGTCATCAGGACGAGCGAGACGACGGCGTTGTCCATACCAGTCAGGCACAGGACGGCCAGCGCACCACCAGCGACCGCCATAAAGCAGGCCGTACCGGCGAGCTCGTTGCGGATGAAGCGACCGGCAATCCATTTGGACAGATAGACGCCGATGAGGTTAAAGACGGGCAGCACGATGGACAATGCGACCGACAGCGACGCGCCGAGCGAGAAGCACTCGTCGAGGTAGGTGGGCATCCAGCTCTGGATACCGTCGCGCAGCAGGCCGAGCGAGACCGCGCCCAGTACGGTGAGCAGCGTACCGGACACGATCAGCGTACGAATCAGGCTGCCCTGTGCGGCGTTTTCCACCTGCGTCAGGGTGATTTCCTCGATTTCACCGCGCTGTTCGGTCTCGCGCTCATAGAACGACATACGTACCCAGAAGAACGCAGCCGAAATGAGCATGATGAGGCTGGACAGCAGGAAGTCGACGCGCCAGCCGGTAAAGTGCAGCAGAGCGGAGGCGAAGAGGTAGGTGAGAATGGTTGCGATCGGGTAGGTTGCCGCACCGTTTGCGCAGGCGCGTTTGCGGTGGGTGGGCGGAATCATCTCGGAAAAGACGCGGGCAGCGGGCGACCAGAGCATAGACTGGAACACGCCGTTGAGCGTCCACAGGGTGAGCATGACCGGGTAGGACGCGCCGGACAGACCCATGCCGAGGTTGAGCACAGCCGAGCCGATGATACCGGTGAAGATGAGCTTTTTGGGTGAAATGCGGTCGCCGAGGAAGCCGGAGAGCAGCTGACAGACGCCGTAGACAACGAAAAACATCGTACCGATCAGACCGGCCTGAGACTTGCCCAGACCTTCCTGCGCGATCAGATCGGCCATGACCGCGGCATAGCTCATGCGGCCGAACAGACCGGCGATGTAAGCACCGGCCGTCAGGCAGAACAGACGGTTGGCGTAGCGCGGCGGGCACACGCGCCGCGTGCGAGTTGGTGACATAACGGAACAATCCCCCTTATTTTTTTGCGTTCATTTGCAATTGTATCACTGTGACCGGGGACTGTCCACAAGGGAAGGCGTGAAAGCCGGAAAAAACCGGAAGAATGCCGGAAAAAATGAAGCAGATCGGCGGCTGAAAGAACAGCAGTTGAAAAATACAACCGATTTGTATACTTTTCGCAAGAGGGAAGAAATCGACAATACCTATATAATATGCCGTGAATGAAGGGGGGTGGGCTACTTGAAATTTTGTGGTAAAACGGATACAATAAAAAATGTGTACGGAAGTATACGGCAATGGGAAGCATTGTCAAATTCAAAGAAAGGAAGCGGAAGTATGATCGCAATCTTATCCCCGGCAAAAAATATGCGTTCGGCGCCGGAGCGCGCGCTTCCGACGACCAGACCCCAGCGCGGACAGGAGGCCGAAGAACTGGCAGACGTTCTGTGCGCCATGCCCGCCTATGAACTGGAAAGCACCATGCAGATCAGTCCCGCGCTTGCGCTCCGTGCAGCGGCCGATTTTGCGGCCTGGACGCCGGAGGGTGGAGACCCGGCCATTCTGGCCTATGATGGACTGGCTTATAAATATCTGGACGCGGACAGCCTGACCGACGACGATCTGTGCTTTGCGCAGGACCATCTGCGCCACATGTCGGCGCTCTACGGTGCGCTCAGACCGCTTGACGTCATCCATCCCTATCGTCTGGAGATGTCACGCCGTCCGCGCGGCATGAATCTGTATAAATTCTGGGGCAGCAAGCTCCGGGATGACCTGTATGCCGAGACCGACCTCGTGGTCAATCTGGCCTCGAGCGAGTACAGCCGTGCGGTATCCAAGCAGCTCAAGCCGGGCGACCGGTTTCTGACCTGTGAGTTTTTGTCCGAGCGCGGCGGCAAGCTGCGCTGTCTGGCGGCCAATGCCAAGATGGCACGCGGTGCGATGGCACGGTATATCATCCAGAACCGCATCGACCGGCAGGAAGACCTGACCGGATTTGACGAACTGGGCTTTGCATTTGCACCCAGCCTGTCCAACGATGCGGTGTACACCTATGTACAACAGCTTTGACCGTAGGAGGGAACTAAGATGCTGCAGGTAGGCACAAAAGCACCGGCCTTTACGCTGCCGGATGCACAGGGGAATCTGATTTCGTCGGAGACATTCGCAGGCAAGCGATGGGTGCTCTATTTTTATCCCAAGGATTCTACGCCCGGATGCACTAAGCAGGCGTGCGCGTTCGCGGCGGCACATGGGGAATATGAGGCACTGGGCGTGCCGGTCGTCGGCGTGTCCAAGGACTCGCAGAAGAGCCACCAGCGCTTTGCTGAGAAGAACGAACTGCCGTTTTTGCTGCTGTCCGACCCCGAACTGACCGCCATTCAGGCGTATGACGTGTGGAAGGAAAAGAAGCTCTACGGCAAGACCTCGATGGGCGTTGTGCGCACGACTTACGTGATCGGCCCGGACGGTGTGATCGAGTGGGCAGGCGAAAAGGTCAAGCCCGACCAGAACGCACAGCAGATTTTGGACTTTTTAACCGGAAAATAAGCGTTCAGCCCTTGCGAAACGCGGTTCGGATGGGTTAAAATAGAGGAAAGAACCGTTGGGAGAAACAACAGAGGGGGACTTCCGAATGATTCATCCGATTGGTGTCATCCGCCGCGGCGAGCAGAGCTTTGTACGCGAGCGGCTGAAAGAATATGATCTGGTTCCGGTTGAGGCGTTCGCGCTGCGCATGATCGCGTCGCTGGACGGCTGCAATCAGGATACGCTGTGCACACGTCTGGAGATTGACAAGGGCCGCGTGGCCAAGCTGCTGGCCGGTCTGGAAAACGCCGGACAGATTACGCGCACAGTTAACGAGAACAATAAGCGCGAAAAACTGGTGCGGCTGACCGAACGCGGTCAGGAGGCATTGCAGTACGTCAATGAGACGCTGGACGAGTGGAACCGCATGTGTATGCAGGGCTTCACCGAGGAGGAATGGACGCAGTTCTTCACCTTTCTCCATCGTATCGCGGACAACGTCGCACACAGCCGCAAAGAGGGCTGGCCCAAATTATAAGCACAAAGACCGATGCGTACCCGTATGATTTTCGGCCGCATCGGTTTTCTTCATACCCGATACTTTATCACACTACAAAACGAAAGGAAAACGCAGTACATGATCGGCACGCTTGTCAACACAGGAACGATTTTGGTGGGTTCGATCGCGGGCAGCTGCCTGCGGCACGGCATCAAGGAACAATATCGAGGGGCACTGTTTCAGGCCATGGGACTGGCAGCCTGCGCACTCGGTGTCAACGCAGTCGCACAGAATATGCCGAATAGTACCTTTCCTGTGCTGTTTATTCTGAGCCTCGCCGTCGGTACGCTGACCGGCACCATGCTGGATATCGATGGCCGGTTTCAGCGCCTGGTCGGCCGGTTTTCCAAGGACGGCGGACTGGGACAGGGGCTGTCTACTGCAATTTTGCTCTTCTGCATCGGTACGCTGTCCATTTTGGGCCCGATCAATAGCGCACTCTACGGCGACCATACTTATCTTTTTACCAACGCAACCCTCGATCTCGTCACATCCATGACCCTGGCCTCGACCTACGGCATCGGCATCGCCTGCGCTGCCGGCGTGCTGTTCTGTTGGCAGGGTGCAATCTATTTGTGCGCCGGTGCATTGTCTGGATTTTTAACCGATGCTCTGATGACCGAAGTGTCTATCATCGGCGGTATCCTCATCGCCGCATCTGGTTTGTCCATGCTGAACATTCGTGACTGTAAAACACTCAATATGCTGCCGTCGCTGGCGGTTCCAGTCATCTGGTTCGCAATCAAAGCCCTGTTATAAGGAATCCCGCCCGCTGGCGATAAGCGGGTCCGGGTCTGCGACCCGGCGCGATCCAGCCGCGCAGGCTGGCCGGACTCCGCAGAGTCCGGAATTCCCCTTTGATTCCCGGTGTCCGCCCCGGGGATCAACCAAAAATTGATTTTCCTCGCTCGCCGCAGCGAGCGAAATTTCTTTTTACCCACACTTACAAGAAAGGGGTTTGTACAATGATTGGATATCACTGTGACCTTGCAGAACAACTGGACATGCTGCGCGAGTTTCTCAAACAAAGCCCTGTAATCGAACAGGTTTTGCAAGAATCTCAGACGTTAGGCTTACGTGACTATTACATTGGAGCAGGTTGCATCTGCCAGACGGTGTGGAACTTACAGACCGGACGCGATCCGCTCTATGGCATTTCCGATATTGATTTCGCTTATTTTGATGATACAGATCTGTCATATGAGGCAGAAGATCGGGTGATTCGGAAGGTACAAGAGCATTTTTCACAGTTACCGCTTGCTTTGGATGTCAAAAATCAAGCGCGTGTGCATCTGTGGTATCAACAACACTATGGTTATAACTTAAAACCATATCAATCTCTGGAACAAGCGATAGATACCTGGCCGACGACTGCAACATCAGTCGGTGTACGTTTGCAAAATGCTCGTCTCAAAGTGTATGCACCCTTTGGCCTAAATGACCTGTTCGGACAGATTGTTCGCGCAAACCGTACACAGATTACCGAACAGACTTATCAAGATAAATGTATTAAATGGACGAATAAATGGCCGGAATTGACAGTGATTCCGTGGTGATATGCGTTTTAAAGCCCGACATCTTATGGTGCAGGGCTTTTTCTGTGCTCATAAATTCTGGGCAACTTCCGCGCTGCCGCCTTTTCCAAGTATGCGGTCTGCCGCATGGTATACTAAAAAATCCACATAAAGGAGTCCATTCCAATGTCCTTTCAAGATATCTTTAAGTCTAACTTTTTGGACAGCATACAGTCGTTTTCGCTGCTCGACACCGCGCTTGCGCTGGTGATCTCGCTCGCACTCGGCCTGTTCGTCTTTTTCGTCTATAAGAAAACCTTCCACGGCGTGCTCTATTCGTCTACCTTCGGCGTGTCGCTCATCGGCATGTCCATGGTGACCACGCTCGTCATCTTAGCCGTCACGTCAAACGTCGTCCTGTCGCTCGGCATGGTCGGTGCACTGTCCATCGTCCGTTTCCGCGCAGCCATCAAGGACCCGCTTGATATCGTTTACCTGTTCTGGGCGCTGGCCTGCGGCATCGTGACCGGTGCCGGTCAGTTCCTCATGGCAATCGTCGGCTCTCTCGTGGTCGGCATCGTCCTTCTGGTTTTCGTCAACCGCAAGGAGAACGATCACCCCTATCTGCTGGTCGTCTCGTGTGACGATGACCGCGCCGAGCACGTCGCCTTTGCCGCACTTTCTCACCAGAAATTCGTCATCAAGTCCAAGACGGTTACGACCGACGGCGTGGAAGTGACCGCCGAAGTCCGCCTGCCCGACGACGGTACGACCAATTTCGTCAATCAGGTTGCGGCATCGACCGGTGTGCGCAGCGCGGTGCTCGTCAGCTACAACGGCGAGTACATGTCGTAAAAAGGAGCGTGTGCGATGATCCGCCGGAAATCAACCGAAGTGCTGGCCATCGTGCTCGTTCTGGTCATGCTCGTCGTGTCCTGCCTGATGCCGTGCTTTGCCGAGGCTGCAGGTGGGATTGAACAGCAGTATGAATCGACGCTGTTCGGTACAAACCTCATCACCGTGGACATCCAGATGGACGCGGATGACTGGCAGGATATGCTCGACAACGCACTGAGTGAAACCTATTACGCGGCCGATGTGACCATCAACGGCCAGACTTTTGAAAATGTCGGCATCCGACCCAAGGGCAATACCAGCTTGACGCAGGTCGCGTCCTCGGATTCCGACCGTTACAGCTTCAAGATCGAGTTCGACCACTATCAGGACGGTCAGACCTGCTGGGGACTGGATAAACTGGTACTCAACAACCTGATGTCGGACGCAACCTATCTCAAGGAATACTTTGTCTATGACATGTTCGCCTTTTTGGACATGCCGGCTTCCGATTACGCCATGGCCGAGATCACGGTCAACGGCGAGCCGTGGGGCATCTACCTTGCGCTTGAGGGCGTAGAGGAAAGCTTCCTGACGCGCAATTTCGGCGCATCGCCGGGTGAGCTGTATAAGCCCGAGAATATGGGCGGCGGCGGTCCGGGCGGCATGATGGATAAGGACGAGGACGAAATCCGCGAGATGATGGGACTTAGCGAGGACGAGGAACTGCCCGAGATGCCGGAAATGGGTGAAATGCCGCAGATGGGTGAGATGCCCGAGCCGCCGGACGGTGCACAGATGCCCGGACAGCCGCCTATGGCATCGACCGATGATACTCAGGATACCGGTGACACCCAGCCTGCACAGGATACCCAGCCTGCCGACACCCAGAACGATCAAACCACCACAGACTCCCAGCCGTCCGATGCGTCGGATAGCACCCAGACCGCACCCGCTGACGACCAGACCCGCGAGGGCTTCCAACGTGGCGGCGGCCGCGGCGGTATGGGCGGCGGCATGTCGAGCGGTGGTTCCGACCTCAACTATATCGACGATGACCTCGACAGCTACGAGACCATCTGGGAAGGAGAGGTCACAGACACCGATGACGCAGACCACCAGCGCGTCGTCGAGGCACTCAAGAAAATCAGCGAGGGCGACCTGTCGGGCGTAGACGTCGACCTCATGTGTAAATATATGGCCGTGCAGACCTTTGTCGTCAATCTGGACTCGCTTTCGGGTAATATGGCGCATAACTATTACCTGTACGAGAAGGACGGACAGCTCGCGCTCCTGCCGTGGGATTATAACTTGGCCTTCGGCGGCTTTATGAGCGGAGACGCGTCGAGTACGATCAATTTCCCCATCGATACGCCGGTATCCGGTGTCAGCATGGAAGATCGCCAGATTTTCGCCGTGATTCTGAACGATGAGGACGCCTGTGCGCTCTATCATTCGTATCTGGAAAAGCTGTGCACCGAGTATGTGCAGGGCGGACAGTTTGAACTGACTTATACCATGCTGCGCGGTCTGCTGGACAGCCGCGTCACGACCGAGGAACACGACCCGACCGCGTTCTATACGGCGGACGAGTACACCGAAGCGGTGGAAATGCTCAAGACGGTCATCGAGCGCCGCGCAGAGAGCATTCTGGGTCAGCTGGATGGCACCATCCCGTCGACCACCGACGGCCAGCAGGCGGACAGCAGTACGCTCGTGGACGCTTCCGACCTTGATCTGTCGGTCATGGGTTCGCAGTTCGGCGGCGGCGGTCACGGCGGAAATGGCGCAGAGGGCGGCATGATGGGTCGCGGCGGCAAGATGATGCAGGGCGCAGCCGGTCAGCAGAGCCAAGATACCGCTGCCGCACCGGACGACGCTTCCCAGCCATCCACTGACGCTACGACCGATACGACCCAAACCACAGCGACGCAATCGGCACAGCCGCCGGAAGCGAGTGGTGAAAAGCCGTCAGGCACACCGCCAGACGGTCAGACACCACCGGACATGGCTTCCGAATCCAATTTGTCAACCACCTCATAAGGATCCCTTGTAAAACCGGCCTGCGGTCAGCGCGGCGCAGGCTGACATCCCTGAAATTCCCTTGATCCTCCTTTCCGCGCTGCGGGCTGGCTCCCTTACGGAGTCAGCCTGTTTTTCGTTGTTATCACAAATTTTACAAAAAGGGGATATGCTTTTGCGAGCGGGAATGCTATAATGGAAGGCACGATACAAAATTGTAATGCCTGAAAACACAGCGGCCTTTTGCCGCAGATGGGGAGGATATGGCAATGAAATCGGTATTGCTGATTGGTCTCGGCCGTTTTGGCCGTCACATGGCGGGCAAACTCAATGAGATGAATCACGAGGTACTTGCAATCGATATCAACGAGCAGCGCGTGAACGATGTACTGCCCGTTGTAACCAGTGCGCAGATCGGCGACAGCACCAATGAAAATTTCATCGCGTCGCTGGGTGTGCGCAACTTTGACCTGTGCGTTGTCGCGATCGGTGACAATTTCCAGAGTTCGCTGGAGACCGTCGCACTGCTCAAGGATTACGGCGCACCGTTTGTCGTCGCGCGTGCCAACCGCGATGTCCATGCCAAGTTCCTGCTGCGCAACGGCGCGGATCAGGTCGTTTATCCCGAAAAGGAAATGGCAATCCGTGCGGCGGTCAAGTATAGCTCGGACAACGTGTTCGACTATATCGAGCTGACCGGTGATTATTCGATCTATGAAGTGCCCATTCCGCGTGCATGGGTCGGCAAGACGCTGGTAGAGCTGAGTGTACGAACCAAGTATCACATCAGCGTCATGGCATTGCGTCACGGTTCTCACCTTGACCCGCTGCCGCGACCGGACCACGTGTTCCAGGAAGATGAGACCATGCTGATTCTGGGCGCGAATAAGGATTTGACCAAGTTTATTCTGCGGAAATAAGTCCCGCCCGCTGGCGAAATAAAGCTTTCGCCAGCCTTTCTCGAAAGGCTGCGGGTTCTCAGGGCAGAGCCCTGAGTCGCGCTCCGCAGAGCGCGAAACGCTCTTTTTGATTTTCGCCTCTGCGAAAATCAACTGAACAAGAATAAAAAAGCGCATCCCGAGGGATGCGCAATACTCCGCGCACAAAGTGCGCTCATGAGAAAGACCGTCCGACAGGACGGTCTTTCTTTTTTGTTTGTTTGGGTTGAAACCCGGGTCGGACACCGGGTTTCAAAAGGGGATTCCGCTCGCTGCGGCGAGCGGCCAGCCTGCGCGGCTGGATCGCGCCAGGGAACTCGTCCCCTGGACCCCGATTGATTGGTGCGGTGCTTAATTGAAATAGACCAGTTCTTCCTTGGGCGCTTCGGCCTTCTCGATCTTCTTACAATACAGCACCGGACCCTCGCCGCGGTACTGGGGAACATATTCCACACGTACCTCTGCCGTGACGGTCACCCAGCTCTTATGCGCGATACCGGTCGTATCGGCATCCTTACACAGGAAGCCGACAAACTGCACGTCATCCGCGCAGCAGACCATAGCAAAGCGTCCGGGCACAAAGACGTGTTCCTGCTCCATCTTTTTGGTCTTGTACACCATGCCCTTGAACTTGACCGTCTTGCCGATATAGGGTTCCGGGTCACCGGTCGCGTCGACGTACCACAGACCAAAATTCTCGTCCGAGATGTCGATGACAGGCGCGTCCAGATCGAAGGGGCGGGGCATGTTATCGCGGTAGTCCTCTGAACCGCCGTTCACATCGTCGAGGAAGATGGTGGCACGGGGGTTCATGGCGCGGATGTTCTTCTTATAGAGCATCTGCTTGAGCTCGTCGGTGCAGCGGTTAAAGACGATCAGATCGGCCATGGAAATCTGTTCGAACATACGCGGGCCGATGTTGTTGGAGTACAGCTCGAAGGTCTGCGCGTTGACCGTGGTGACGATCTGGTAGAGCGGCCACTCGGGCGGCAGCTTGCCCTCGAGGAAGTCGCCGATTTCCCACATGCCGTTGAGCTCAATAAGGACGCGGTCGGGGTTAAACTTCTTGCCCAGATCGCGGAAGAAACGCAGCGTCAGCTCGGACGCATCCTCGACCATGACGATCTCGGTGCGTGCGTCGTGCAGCAGCTGGGGATCGTATTCCTCGATACCCTCCTCGCACACGATCAGCAGCGAGCGCTCGTCCTCGGTGAAGTTGGGGTCGCGGAGGATGTCCTGGATGAACATGGTTTTACCGCTCTCCAGAAAGCCGGTAAACAGATAAACAGGAATTTCCTTCATGGTTTACACCCCAAACAGCTCAGCGATGCGGTCTTCGTCCAGCTCTGCGCCGATGACGCACAGACGGCCGGTGTAGTCAGCCGGGCCGCGGCGGACTTCGGGCTGACCGGGTACGAAGTCGAAGTGGATCCACTCGCCCTCGGTTGCAGCAACGATGCCCTTGGCACGCAGAACGGTGCCCAGCGAGATGTCACCCAGCGCATTCAGGATAGACGCAATCTGCTCCTCGGTGTACTTGTGCGTGGTCTCACGGCCCCAGCTCTGGAAGACCTCGTCGGCATGGTGATGACCATGATGATCGTGGTCGTGGCAGCCGCAGGTACATCCTTCGCCGTGCTCGTGATGGTGTTCATGCTCGTGGTCGTGGTGATGGTGCTCATGTTCGTGCTCGTGGTCATGACAGCCGCAGGTGCAGTCCTCACCGTGCTCATGGTGGTGCTCGTGGTCGTGGTGATGATGCTCGTGCTCATGGTCGTGGCAGCCGCATTCCTCACCGTGTTCATGGTGATGTTCGTGGTCGTGATCGTGATGATGGTGGTGCTCATGCTCCTCGGCTGCATGTACGATCTCGGCCAGTACCTCAGCCGACAGCGAGTGGCTGTCCTCCATGACCGACAGCAGCTGCGCACCGGTCAGCTGATCCCAGGGAGTCGTTACGATACGAGCATCCTTGTTGTGCTCGCGCAGCAGGGAAACGACCTGTTCCAGACGGTCTTCCTTGACGAACTGGGTACGGGAGAGCAGGATTGCGCCCGCGTGCTCGATCTGATTGAGGAAGAACTCGCCGAAGTTCTTGGCGTACATCTTGGCCTTCTGGGCATCGACAACCGTGACAAAGCTGTTGAGGACGACCGGCTCGTGCTCTGCAACGCGCTGCACGGCAGCGATGACGTCGGACAGCTTACCGACGCCCGAGGGCTCGATCAGGATGCGCGCCGGGTGGTAGGTCTCGATGACTTCCTGCAGTGCCTTGCCGAAGTCACCGACCAGCGTGCAGCAGATGCAGCCCGAGTTCATTTCGGTGATCTGGACACCGGCATCCTTGAGGAAGCCGCCGTCAATGCCGATCTCGCCGAACTCGTTCTCGATCAGCACGACCTGTTCACCCTTGAGCGGTTCGGACAGCAGGCGGCCGATCAGGGTCGTCTTGCCCGCGCCCAGGAAACCGGAAATAATATCAATCTTGGTCATAAAAAAGACCCCTTTCCAAGCGGTTAAAAAATTCATCTGCACCTATCATACCGCGATTGCGGCAAAAAATAAAGGGTGTATTTGTAAACAGAGTGGAAAAATTAGTTAAGGGAAACAATGGAGCAGAAAACATGCCCGGGGCGTGTGTGCCGCGGGCATGGGGATTTAGAACTTGTCGACGCAGGCCTGCAGGACGGTTGCTGCGATTTCGCCTGCGACCGATGCACCGCCGCCGCCGTTCTCAACCAGAACGATGAAGGCGTAGGGGTGCTCGGGATCGTCGAGGAAACCGGCAAACCATGCGTTGGGGCGCTTGTCGCCGCCGACTTCTGCCGTACCGCTCTTTGCGCCGATGTCCAGACCGCGGAAACGGTCGGTGCCGTAGGTCTGAACGACGTTGTTTTTCATCATTTCCTTGACCTGAGACGCCGTGCTTGCCTGCACCAGCGTGTCGGTCTCTTCGGTGCGCTGCCAGGACGTCGGGATACCGCTCGGGGTGGTGATGTCCAGAATCAGACGCGGGACGGCAGCCGTGCCGCCGTTTGCGATGGCACCCATGTAGGTCATCATGTTGCAGGGGTTGACCGTGTCGGTGTACTGACCGACACCCGACCAGCCGATCTGTCCCTTGTCAGCTTCGGACACGTCGTAATGACCGGCAGCGGTCATGATGCCGTCGACCGACATGCGGCGGGTCAGACCGGCCTGCTCGACGTACTTGGTCATGGTGTCGCCGCCGAGTTCGGCTGCGAGTGCGCCAAAGACACCGTTGCACGAGTTTGCGAAGGCCGATGCAATGTCCATCTTGCCGTGCGGCTTGGGACAGGTGATGACCGTACCGCCGACCGTGGTCTCACCGGTGCAGGTGAAGGTGCGATCCTTGAGGTCGGGCAGGTTTTCCAGCGCGGCGGTCAGGGTAACCGTCTTGAAGATGGAGCCCGGCACCTGTGCAGAGGACAGGAAGCGGTTCAAGTAGATGCCGTCCTGTGCTTCCGAGGCCGCAGGCGGGTTTTCCGGGTCAAAGGACGGGGTGGAGACCATGCACAGGATGTCGCCGGTCTTGTAGTTGTACACACCGACCGTGCCCTGTCGGCCGTCCATGGCGTTGTACGCCGTGACGTTCAGGTAAGCGTCCAGGGTAAGGGTCAGGTTGCGTCCCGAACCCAGCGGAGAATAGCCGCCGGTAATCAGGTTGTAGCCGGACAGACGATCGGCAAAGGCGGTCAGGGCGCCCGTGCCGATGTAGCCCGAGCCGTCGCCGACTGCGTGTACGGTCGCACGGCGCACGGTGGCGTCGGGGTAGTAGACGCGCTCGCCGTCCTTGACCTCGGTCAGGACATCGCCGTCACGGTCTAAGATGGTGCCGCTTAACAGCTGGCCGCTGTTTGAGTACATGTGCCGGTTGTAGGGGTAGGCTGCCCAGTCGGAGGCATTGGTCACGAACCGGAAGCAGAACAGACCCAGACCGGCAATCAGTGCCAGCGCGATGATCAGGCACAAAACCGCGCGTTTCTCAATCTTCCGCATATTGGTCAAATTCCTCCTGTTCGTGTCTCAGTTCACGCCGCGAGGGCAGGCGGATGGCAAAGCTTGCGTTCTGTCTGGTGTCGGATGCCTTCAGGAAGGCCAGCATGCCCCAGGAAGCCAACATGGAGGTACCGCCGTTGGACAGGAAGGGGAAGGTGACACCGGTCAGGGGCAGGATGTCGACCGCGCCAAAGACGTTCAGGCAGGTCTGGAAGACCATGAGCGAGGTCGCAGCGCATGCGGCGATGGTGTAGAAGCTGGAGCGTCCAGCGCGGCAGGCGCGCACGGCAAAGACAGCCAGCGTCACGATACAGAGCACAGCCAGTACCGCGATAATCAGACCCCATTCCTCGCAGACCTTACAGAATACCATATCGGTGTCGGCCGCGGTGACATTGAGCCAGCCATTGCCCGCACCGACACCGACCAGACCGCCCGATGCGGCAGCGGTCAGCGAGTGGGTCTGCTGGAAGCCGGCGCCGTAAACGTCCTCCCAGATGTGACCCCAGCTTGCAAAGCGCTTGAGTACGTGCGGCTTGACCGATAACAGAACCAGTCCGCCCGCGCCGCAGCCGCCGCAGATGAGGGCGAGGGTTGCCCAGTCACCCGAGCGCAGGAAGGCGATGACGATGAAGGTCACGAAGAAGATGGCCGCTGCACCGAAGTCGTTCATCAGCGCCAGACAGCCCAGACAGATGAGGGTGAGCGCCATGAACAGACCGAGGTTTTTCTTGCGGAACAGACGGTCGAGGGTTGCCGAACCGGCAAAGATGTAGCAGACCTTGGCGATCTCGGACGGCTGGAGCGACATGCCGCCGAGCTTAATCCAGTTTTTCGCACCGCCGCTCGACGAACCCAGAACCAGGGTTGCAGCGAGCAGGAGCACGGCCAGCACGGCCATGAACTTGCGCAGCGCGTTTGCACGGCTGAGGTCACGCAGGAACCAGCCGAGCACGAGGAAGCCGACCATGCCGAGCAGGATGGCAAAGAACTGCTTGGGCACCGAGGCTGGGGCAAAGGATGCCGTGACCGCAAGGCTGATGGTACACAGGAAAAAGGCGATCATTTCCATCTCGAAGCCCACCCGCCGGAAGGCGCGCAGGGTCAGACAGTAAATCCACATGACGGCGGTCATGCCGAGGAAGATGAGCGGCAGTGCCGGATCGGCCTTTTCGCCGGTCGAGATGATGAGCTGGATGCAGGTCAGAATCTGGAAAAAGCTCATCAGAATGAGCAGTCCCCAAGGCGAGACCGGCTTGTCCAGACCGGCACGACGCTTGCGCCGCGCCTGCTTTTCCTCGGGCGACACCGCTTCCAGCCATGCCGGAATGTCGGCAAAGGAGATTTCGTCGCCGAATTCGACCGGCAGCGGCTCCTCGGCGGGCGCAGTGCGTCCGCGCACATAGGTGCCCGAGGTCGAACCCAAATCGTATAGGTTCCAGGTGTCGTCGGGCTGCCGGATGAGGGCGGCATGGGTGCGGGAAACGGCCGGATCGTCGATGACGACATCGGCGGTCTTCTGGCGGCCGATGATGTTCTCCCAGTGGGTCAGCGGGATGCGCTGTTCGCCGAAGTTCAGGTAAGCCCAGACCTCAGCGGTGTGCTTGACCGATAAAAGCGAGCGGATGGCGGTGAGCAGGATGAGCAGACCGAGCACAGGCAGCACAAAACGGATGACCGTCGTATACCATGCGCTGATCTCGGGAAACTGCTGGGACAGGCTGTACAGACTGTCCATACCGGCCTGTAAGGCACCGCTCACACCGGTAAAAGTTTCAGTCAAACTAAGATTCCTCCCTTCGGGTGGGGTTTAAGTGGTTGTTTCCGTACAACGTACCATTATAGCACAGTGCCCGGAGTGCGTAAACCGACAAAATGGTATCATTCGATGGGCTTGCAGGGGTTCAGACGGGTCAAATTGGCATCCGGCGGAAGACCGCCGGGGACATGCCGGTCTTTGCGGTGAATGAGGAAATGAAGTTGACCTCACTGTGGTAGCCGACGCGGAAAGCGATCTGCTTGACCGAAAGCGAGGTCGTGTGCAGCAGGGATTTGGCCTCATCGATGCGGCGCAGGACGATGTACTCGTGGGGCGAGTAGCCGGTACGCGCCTTGAACAGACGGGAGAAGTGCGACGCGCTCAGACTGACCGCGGATGCAACGTCCTCGACCGATAACGGCTCGAATAAGTGGTCGAGGATGTAGCGGATGGCCTGCGCGATGAGATCCTGATCGGGGGTCAGCGACGCGTCGCGCGGTGGGACGAGCAGTTCGCATAGAATGCGGTAGATGGTCTGGGACAGCTCGGACTCGCTCGGCGTGTGCGGCTGGAAGTCGGCAGCACGCGCCTGCGCGTCAAAGATGTGCAGCAGATCGGCGCGGATGTGACTGCCTGCGGGCACGGACAACACCCATTTGCCGCTGTGCACCGAGATAATCTGATCGAAAAAGGCCGCGGTGTTGGCACCGTCAAAGTGCAGGAAAATCATGCGCGTGTCGCGCAGCGCGCGGTAGTGGTGCGGCTTGCGGCAGTTGATGAGCGCAATCTGACCGGGCGCGGCCAGCGCACGACGGCCATCGTTAAAGATTTCCATGCCGCCCGAGTCGATGTAGATCAGCATAAAATTTTTGTGACTTTCGCGCTCGGCACCCGGCGAGGTGTCGAGGAAATGATAGCGCGTGTCCAGCGTGTATCGTCCGATTTCGGTGGGATAGTAGAATAATTGCCGTGCGATGGCCGAAGGCGTGTTGTAATATTGCCGGGATTCGGGCAAAACACCGCGCTCGGTGTTGGTTCGGCAGGATTTGAGAACAGCGTTCATGCAGAATGCTCCTTTCGCGGGCTCGCGCACAGATGGGCGGGCTGGATGGGTACATTATAGCATAAAATATAAATAGATTGCGGCTTTTTTTTATTGCGCACCCAAAGAGATGTGGTATGCTGTTTTCAGTGGATTGTGAGAAAGACGCAAAAGAGAGGATATCGAATCATGAGCCGCATGCTGCACGATAAGACATTTTATAGGACGTTCGCTATTTTGACGCTGTCGCTGGCGCTGCAAAACCTGCTGACCTACTCGGTCAACCTGGCCGATAACATCATGCTCGGCCGATTTTCACAGGACGCGTTGTCGGGCGCATCGCTGTGCAACCAGCTGCAATTCTTTTTGCAGATGCTGGTGCAGGGCGTCGGTGAGGGCGTTGTCGTGCTGGGCGCACGGTATTGGGGCAAGAAGGACTTAAAGCCCATCCCGGATATCATCGGCGCAGGACTGCGCTTCGGTGTGAGCATCGCGGCGGTGCTGTTTGTGCTCGCGCTGCTGTTTCCCACCCAGATCATTCGCCTGATGACAAACGACCCGGTGATCATGGAGCAGGCCGTCCAGTATTTGCAGATCATCTGCTTTACCTACGTAATTTTTGCCCTGACTAATATGCTGACCGCCTCGCTGCGCAGTATCGGTATCGTGAAGATCGGCTACATCATTTCGGCATCCACCCTGTGTATCAATATCTGCCTCAACTATGTCCTGATTTACGGCCACTTCGGCGCACCGGCACTGGGCGTACGCGGTGCAGCGATTGCCACCCTGGTTTCGCGCACGGTTGAGCTGCTGATCGTCATTTGGTTCCTCAAATTCCGCGAGCATACCCTGCGCCTCAATTGGCGTAAACTGCTCTTTATCGACACCAGCTACATTAAAGACTATATCCATGTCTCACTGCCCATGCTGGTCACACAGACCATGTGGGGCGCATCCTCCATCATCCAAACGGCTATCTTGGGTAATATGGAGAACGCGGCAATGGTCGTCCCGGCAAACTCCATCTCGGTTCTGGTGTTCCAGATCTTGTCGGTCGTGGGATACGGCGCAGCCAGCGCTGCGGCAATCATGACCGGCCGCACACTGGGCGAGGGACACAAGGAGCGCATCGACCAGACCGCTTTTACCTTCCAGATCATGTTCTGTATCATCGGCGTGTTCACTGGACTCATCATCTTGCTGTCACGCGGACCGGTTTTGCAGATTTATAATACGCTCTCACCCGAGGCTGCTGAACTTACCCGCCAGTTTATCACCGTCCTTGCCATCACTTCGGTCGGTACATGCTACCAAATGGCGGCCGATTGCGGCATCCTCCGCGCAGGCGGCGATACCAGATTTGCAATGTGGAATAATCTTGTTTTCGTGTGGCTGATTTGCCTGCCGTGCGCAGCATTGTCTGCCTTTGTGTTCCACTTTTCGCCCGTGGTCGTATTCTTCTGCCTGAAGATGGAACAGCTTGGTAAGTGCCCGGTTATTTTCCTGCGCGTCCGGTCGAAGAAATGGATTAAACAGATCACACGTTAACGGACGCACCCATCCCGCCCGCAGGCGAGAACGGGATTCTCAAGGGACGAGTCCCTTGAGCCCGTCCAGGTGGAACCTGGTCGAGCCCGCAGGCTCGAAATCCCCCTTTGAAACCCGGTGTTCGCCCCGGGTTTCAATCAAAACAAACAAAAAAGAAAGACCGTCCCGTCGGACGGTCTTTCTCATGAGCGCACTTTGTGCGCGAAGTATTGCGCGACCTGCGGGTCGCGCTTTTCTTTTTTATTTTTGTTGATTCCGGTCTTTGACCGGAATCAAAAGGGGAGTTTCGGACTCTGCGGAGTCCGACTCAGGGCGCTGCCCTGAGAACCCGCAAACCTTTAAAAAGGTTTGATCCAAACTTCAGTAGGGTTGCGGTGCTTATTTGAGGGAGTACAAATCCTCTCGTCTCTGCCGCAATACCGGGCAACTCTCCCGCACCGCGCCGATCTGCGATCGGTCACAGGTCACGACCATAAGCTCGGGTGTATCGCCGCATTCCATGATCGTCTGGCCATCCGGCGCATACGCCGAACTCTCACCCAAAAACACCTTTGGTTTAACATGATTGCACCCGAGTACAAAACACCCATTTTCCACCGCACGGGCGGCGAGCAGGGTATGCCACTGCTGCGCCTTCTGCTTGCCGCAGACAAACGCTGCCGTGACCAGCAAAAACTCCGCGCCCTCGATGGCCTGCAAGCGTGCGAGCTCAGGATAGCGCAATTCATAGCACACGATAAGCCCCAGCGTGCCGAACGGGGTCTGGATGGGTGTAAAACGGGACATACCCGGACGGAAATGGTCGGATTCGCGGTAGGAAAACGCGTCATA
Source organism: Butyricicoccus pullicaecorum (assembly GCF_002160355.1). Taxonomy (NCBI): domain Bacteria; kingdom Bacillati; phylum Bacillota; class Clostridia; order Eubacteriales; family Butyricicoccaceae; genus Butyricicoccus; species Butyricicoccus pullicaecorum. Next base: position 52,878 of record NZ_NFKK01000014.1, on the reverse strand, counting down.
GAGCTGGCACTTGCGGTGGGACGCGACCAATTCGCCCTGATCGGAGATCACGACCGTTGTGTTATACGGTCTGGGGTCGTCCGGGGTCTGTTCGATCACGCCGCAGGTAATCCACAGCCTGTGTGTGGCGGCCAGTTCGCGCAGACCGCTGACAAACGGGCCGTCCAGCGGCTGACCGCCGGGGAAGGGAACGCCGTCCGGCAGGCGGTGGTCGGGGTAGGTCATGGTATATTCGGGCAGCATGAGCAGGTGCGCCTGTTTCTGCGCGGCTTCGGCTGCCATGCGGGCAGCAGTGCGCAGATTTTGCTGCGGATCGGACGAAGCGTTGATCTGAGCGATGGCGATACGGGTATCCATAAAAATTCCTCCTGGGATTTGGCGGGTTTGCCGCTTGTAAAGGGGTGGAAAACGTGATATGCTGAGCCCGAAAGTGAGGGGAGAGCACATGCAGATTACATTTTTGGGAACCGGTGCAGCGACCGCAGTCCCGCTGCCGTTTTGCAGTTGTCCGACCTGCCGCGCAGCCCGTGCGCAGGGCGGGAAGGACTTGCGCACTCGTTCGGCGCTGCTCATCAATGACGACTTACTCATCGACTGCGGCGCGGATGCGGTTTCTTCGGCGCACCGGCTGGGCAAGGACTTGACCCGCGTGCGCACCTTATTGGTCACCCATGCGCACGGGGACCACTTCGACCCCGGTCATCTGGTCACGCGCATGCCCGAATATGGCTGTGCCGATACGCCGCCCCTGCTGATTGCAGCCTCCGGGGCTTCTCTGACCCGGCTGGGACAGTGGCTCGAGGGTGAGGAGTCAGGCACCGACCTGACCACGCCGTCCGGGCGGGAAAAGCTCAACCTGACCGTGCACGAAGTGCAGGTCGGCACGCCGTTTTCTGCCGGAAAGTACACGGTCACCGGTATTTACTCCCACCATGCACCCGACTGTGACAGCCGTATGTACCTCATTTCAGATGGCCAGACCGCGATTTTCTACGGTGTAGACAGTCCGGCGTTCGGGGAAGACGTGTGGCAGGCGCTGGAGCAGGCTGGGACACAGTTTGCGTGCGTGATTTTAGACCACACCTACGGCCTGATGCCCGAGACCGGCTATCCGACCGACCACATGAACGCCCGGGACGTGGCCGAAGCCGCGGCGCGTCTGCGTGCGCAGGGCTTGCTCACGCCGCGCGGGCATGTCTTTGCGACCCACTTGTCGCACGAAAATATGCTGCCGCACGAGGAAATGTCCGCGTTTGCGCGTGCGCACGGTTATGAAATCGCGTTTGACGGGCTGACGCTCACGCTGTGACGCAAACCTCGGACAACAGGCGGTCGATGTCGCCGCGCTCGGCCAGACCATCGCGGAAAGCGGTTGCGCTGCCGGCTGACAGTCCCAGCCGCAAAGCGGCCTCGTAGGAACCACCGCCCAGCCAGCCCGCGAGAAATCCTGCGACCATGGAATCACCCGCGCCCACCGTGCTGCGCACCGTGCCCTGCGGTGCCTGACCGGTCAGAACGTCGCCGTCCTCGGTGACCAGAACCGCACCCTCGGCACCGCAGGACACCAGCACATTGCGCGCGCCCAGCGCTTGCAGCTGCCGCGCCTGTGCGGCACGTTCTGCGACCGTGTCCGCCGTCTGACCACTGACCTCGGCCAGTTCGAGGGCATTGGGTTTGATGAGGAAGGGACGGCAGGGCAGCAGGTCGGTCAGCCGCTGGCCGGTCGTGTCGGCAACGATGTGCGCACCGCGCGCTTGTGCTCGCTGCGCTAGCTGATTGTACGCATCGGCGGGCAGCGAGGCCGGTGCCGAGCCGGACAAGACCAGAATATCGTCCGGTTCCAGTCCGTCCATCTTGCAGAGCAGCGCTTCAAAGGCATCGGATGGGATGTCCGGCCCTGCGCCGTTGAGCTCGGTTTCACTCTCGGTGGAGATTTTGACATTCAATCGGGTCATACCACCCGGGACGGTCACAAAGTCGGTGTCCAGACCGATTTCGCGCAGCAGGGTGGTGAGCAGCGTACCGGTGTGACCGGCCGCAAAGCCCAGCGCACGCACCGGGACACCCAGACGGGACAGCACGATCGCGACATTGACACCCTTTCCACCGGGCAGCAGCTGGGCGTCCTGCACGCGGTGCAGGGTACCCGGATGCAGGGCGGGCAGGGAGAGGTAATAATCGAGGGATGGATTGAGGGTAACCGTGTAGATCAAGGAAAAACGACCTTCTTTCACACAAGACAAAACTGATAGGTTTATTATACCGTTTGCACAGGACGACTGTCAAAAGCGGGCATGAAAAAAAGCGCCGTGCGGTACGGCGCAATTTTTATATGGCGGAATTCAGACGGGAAAAAGAGCCTGAGGGAGCCGAAGCTCCCTCAGTACGACAGGAATGGAGACTTTTACATCAATCCCAGCACATGCTGCGTGCCCAGGCTGACACAGGTAATACCGATCCAGCAGCACAGACCCATGAGAATGGGCTTGCCGCCGGTCTTGACCAGTTTTACCAAATCAGTGCCCAGACCAATGGCGAGCATGGCCATGATGATGAAGAACTTGGATAACTCTTTGAAGGGGTGGAACACGACAGCCGGAATGCCCGACATGGTGCACACCGTGGTGATGATGGAGGCGAGCAGGAAGAAGAGGATGAAGAACGGGAAGATTTTGGAGAAGTGGAAGGTGTTTCCGCTTGCCTTGTGTTGCTTTTTGGCCTGATGGGCGCGGTAGAAGGCGAGCACGAGCGTGATGGGCAGGATTGCCAGCGTGCGGGTGAGCTTTACGATGGTTGCGATGTCCAGCGCATTGTGTCCGGGGTGCATGCCGTCCCAGGCCGAAGCTGCCGCGGTGACCGAGGACGTGTCGTTGACCGCCGTACCGGCAAACAGGCCGAAACCGTGTTCGGACAGACCGAGCGCCTGACCGAAGGATGGGAAAATCAGGGCGGCGAGGATGTTAAAGAGGAAGATGACCGAGATGGCCTGCGCGATCTCCTCGTCGTCGGCCTCGATGACCGGCGCAGTGGCTGCGATGGCCGAACCGCCGCAGATGGACGAGCCGACACCGACCAGCGTGGAGATGTTGCCGGGAATGTGCAGGACACGGCACAGGATAAAGGCGATGATGAGCGAAATCGAGATGGTGGAGACGATAATGGGCAGGGACTCGGCGCCGACACGGGCGATATCGGACAGGTTCAGTCCGAATCCGAGCAGAATGACCGCGTATTGCAGGATTTTTTTGGAGGTAAAGCCGATACCGTCGGCCGCGCGCCCCTTATCATGCCAGAACAGAGAGATGACCATGCCGAGCAGGATGGCAAAGACCGGGCCGCCGATGACCGGGAAGGCCTGACCGGCCAGCCAGCAGGGAACAGAGAGGAGCAGGCAGAGCGCCAGACCGGGTAAATGCTGTTTGATGCGTTCCATGTAAATGTATCCCCCTTTGGGTAGGTTTTCTTGATCTGGTCTTGATGATAGCACAGATTATTGATAAAATAAAATGATAAGTTATTATAGATTGATAAGAAAAATAAATAGATTATCGTAAAGAGAGGAAACCCGCATGCTAGATTATCGTTTGCAGACTTTTTTGACCTTATGCGAGACCATGCACTACACTCGCGCGGCTGAGCGGCTGTGCATCACCCAGCCCGCCGTCACCCAGCACATCCACTTTTTGGAGCAGCATTACGGCTGCCGCCTGTTTGTCTATCAGGGCAAGACGCTGCGCCTGACCGAGGAGGGCGAGCGCCTCCGGCGCATGGCGGCTTCGCTGGCCTATAACAGCCGCAAGATGGACGAGGCGATGAACGAGCCTGCACCCGTGCGTCTGTGCGTCGGTGCGACCAAGAGCATCGGTGAGTACGTCATCGCACCGCTCATCAGCCAGTTTGTGCGCCAGCACCCGACGACCGCATTGTCGCTCGCGGTGGACAATACGCAGGTACTGCTGCGCGCACTCGATCAGGGCGAGCTGGACTTTGCACTGGTCGAGGGATTTTTCGACAAGGATAAGTATGGACACCGTTTGCTGCGGCAGGAGCGGTTTTTCGGCGTGTGTGCGCCCGATCATCCCTTTGCTGGTCGGGAAGTGACCTTTGAGGAGCTGTTTTCCCAGACCATTCTGGTGCGCGAGCAGGGTTCGGGTACGCGCGCGATTCTGGAGGACGTGCTGCACGAGAGGAATCACACGCTGGACAGCTTTGTGCGCGTGCTGGAGATCAGTGACTTTACCGTGCTCAAGTCGCTGGCGACGCAGGGCATCGGCGTGACCTTCGTGTACGCACCAGTCGCACAGGCTGAGCTGGACGCAGGCAGTCTGGCATCGTTTACGCTGCAAGGGCTGGACATTCGCCGGGAGTTCAACTTTGTCTATCTGCACGACGACCTGTTTTTGGATATCTGGCAGGACTGCCTGAACGCGCTTTGAGTCGTAATTTGACCGGTAAACCAATTCCGGGGCGTGGAAAAGCCCTGTTTTTCGTCGCTTCTGTCCATAAATTTTGTCTCGTTTCTATGATATAATAGTAAAAACTATGTAAAGCCCCGTGTATTCTGAGGAGACAAAATTCATGGAAACCATAGCAAAATCAAAGGTGGGCACCCGTTCGTCCGCACACGAACGGGTGTCTGTGCGCAGACCGATGCTGCCCAGCTGGTGCCATTGGCTGTTTGGCCCGCTGGCGGCGGCGATCATTACGCTGTGCGCCACCTGGATTCAGATTGAAGACCAGATTTTTCAGTATCAGTTTTTCTGGGTAGAAAGCCTGTGGTGGCACCGTGCAGCCTGGTTTGTGGGCTGGGTGTTCCTGACGCTGGTCTATTTCTTCTTTCTGGGACTGACCAACCGTGCACCGGTCGCGACCGTGTGTACGTCGATCTTCCTGTGCGTCCCGGCAGTCATCTGCTATTATAAATTGCAGCTGCGCGGCGAGCCCTTCCTGCCGTGGGACTTCGCACAGGCGAGCGAGGCCTTCGACGTGGCGGGTAAGGTCAACCTGTGGGTGACCAAATCCATGTGCGGCGCTGCGGTTGTCCTGCTTCTGCTGACCTTGATCTCCTGCTTCCTGCCGCGCCTGCGCTTTGGCTGGGTGCGCTGGATCGTGCGCAGCGTGGTACCGCTTGCAGGTGCCATCGCCATGGTGTTCGGCGTGTTCTTACAGCAGCACGCTACACAGGATATCCTGTACATCTCGCCCGATGCCTGGATGCAGGACCGTTATTATCGAAATTATAGCTTGGTGACCGCGTTTTTCACCAATATGCAGGTCATGCAGGTGGACGCACCTGAGGGATATAACGCCGAGCACGTGCAGCAGGTGGTAAACGGTACGGGAGATTCCGAGCCGTACTTTGCAGCGAGCTATGCGGCCAAGGGCGACGGCACGGTCAAAAAGCCGACCGTTATCTACATTCAGGCCGAGGCATTCTGGGACCCGTCCGAAGTCCCCGGTGTGACCTACGATCAGGAGCTGACGCCCAACATCCAGCGCACCAAGAGCGAAATGGCATACGGTAAGTGCTATTCGCCGCGCTTTGGCGGCGGCACCTGCGACGTAGAGTGCGAAGCACTGACCGGTTTTTCGATGGAATACCTGCCCAGCTCGTGCAAACCCTACGTCGAGTACATCCACAGCCCGACGGCTTCCATTGCGTCTTTCCGCAAGACCGAGGGCTATGACACGCTGGCCATCCACGGCTATTACGGCAAGTACTGGAACCGTGAGGAAGCGTATGCAGACCTCGGCTTCGACGACTTCATCAGCCTGGAGGACATGACCGATCCCGAGCGCAAGCGTCCGTGCGACTGGGAGGGCGGTCTGGTGACCGAGGCCGAGACCGGCCGACAGATCATCAGCGCGTTTGAGAACAAGGACGCGGACACCCCGCTGTTCCTGCACGCGGTGACCATCCAGAACCACCTCGCATACACCCCGGAGAACTACCCGGATAACGAGCGCGTGCATGTGACCAGCGCACCCGAGGGCGTGACCGACTATACCATCGGCTGTTTGGAGGACTTCGCGACCGGCGTGCGCGATACCGACGCCATGTGGGGCATGCTGACCGATTACTTTGACACGGTAGACGAGCCGGTCATTCTGGTTATGTGGGGCGACCACTATAACCCCATCGGCAACGGCATGAACATTTACAGCGCAACCGGCTACGGCTCGGAGGACGCAAACGACCCGCGTGTCCATCAGACTCCGCTGCTCATCTGGAGTAACTACTGGAAGGAACCGGTCGATTTGGGCACGGTCGCAGCGTATCAGATCACGACGGTGACGGACGACCTGTACGGTCTGGACCAGCCCGCATACTTTGACCTGCTGCGCGAGGAACTTGATTTGTACCGCGCGAGAACCTTGGGTACGACGGTGGAACCGGATGGAACGTATACCCGAGACGCGGAGATGACCCCGGAACAGCAGGAAATGTATGAAAAACAGTGGCTGCTGCAATATGATTTGCTGTTTGGTAAGAACTATCAGGACGCACCGACGGTCGCAGATTAAGCACCGCACCCCTAATTGAAGCTTTCGCCAGCCTTTCTCGAAAGGCTGCGGGTTCTCAGGGCAGAGCCCTGAGTCGCGTCCCGCAGGACGCGAAATCCCCTTTTTGATTTTCGCTTTTGCGAAAATCAACCAAAATAAAAAATAATCGCTCGCCGCAGCGAGCGAAATACTCTTTGCGCACAAAGTGCGCTCATGGGAAAGACCAACCGAAGGGTTGGTCTTTCCTTTTTTGTATGTTTAGATTGATTCCCGGGGCGGACACCGGGAATCAAAGGAGATTCCGCTGTCTGCGGACAGCGGCTCAGGGCGCTGCCCTGAGAACCTGCGGCCTTTCGAGAAAGGCCGGCGAAAGCTTTATTTCGCCTGCGGGCGGGAATTGGTGCGGTGCTTTTCCCAAAAAGAAAACCGCGACCCCATCAAAGACAGAATCGCGGCAATCAAAAAGAGGAATGTAAAGGAAAGCGAATTTATTTGCGCAGCAGGCAGCGCAGGCGCTCAGCAGCCTCACGGGTACGTTCCTGATCGCCAAACGCAGTCAGACGGAAGAAATCCTTGCCGTTTGCGCCGAAGCCCTCGCCCGGCGTACCCACGACGTGCGCTTCCTCGAGCAGATAGTCGAAGAAGGTCCAGGAATCCATGCCGTTCGGGCACTTGAGCCACAGATACGGGCTGTTTTTGCCGCCGGTGTACCAGATACCCAGCTCGTCCAGCGTCTCGGACAGCACGCGGGCATTCTCGCGGTAGTAGTCCAGCGTGTGCTGAATTTCTGCCATACCTTCGGGCGTAAAGACAGCAGCGGCACCCTTCTGTACGATGTAGGGCACGCCGTTGAACTTGGTGGTCTGACGGCGCAGCCACATGGCGTGCAGCTTGCCCTCGGCCAGTGCCTTGGGGACGATGGTCCAGCCGCAGCGTGTGCCGGTGAAGCCTGCCATCTTGGAGAACGAGCAGAACTCGATCGAGCAGGTCTTGGCACCCTCGATCTCGAAGATGGAGCGCGGCAGGTCGGGCTCGCTGATGAAGCACTCGTAAGCCGCGTCGAAGAGGATGACAGCGCCCTGCTCGTTTGCATAGTTGACCCATGCGGTCAGGCCAGCGCGGTCATAGACCGCACCGGTCGGGTTGTTGGGCGAGCACATATAAATAATATCAGCATGCTGTCTCACGTCAGGCAGGGGAAGGAAACCGTTGTCCTCGGTCGCGCTGACATAGACGATCTTGCGGCCAGCCATGAGGTTGGTGTCGACATAGACCGGATAGACCGGGTCGGGAACGAGTACGGTGTTATCGGACGAGAACAGATCAAGAATATTGCCCAGATCGCTCTTTGCACCGTCGGAAATGAAGATCTCGTCAGCATCAAGCTCGATGCTGCGATCCCCGTAATACTTCTGTACCGCCTGCTTGAGGAAGTCATAACCCTGCTCGGGGCCGTAGCCGTGCAGCGTTTCCTGACGGCCCTGATCGTCTACGGCATCGTGCAGTGCGCGGATGACCGCGGGTGCGTGGGGACGTGTCACGTCACCGATGCCCAGACGGATGATGTCAGCCTCAGGGTGTGCCTGCTGGAACGCCGATACCTTGTGTGCGATGGTGGAAAACAGATAGCTCTCGGTCAGGTCTTCATAGTGTCGGTTAATCTGCATGGTTTTGATTTCTCCTCTCAGCGGCTGCGATAAACGCCCGGAACAGCGGATGCGCATGGTTGGGGCGGGACTTGAATTCGGGGTGGAACTGTACACCGACGTAGAACGGGTGGTCGGGGATCTCGACGGCCTCGACCAGCTTGCCGCTGGGCGAAACGCCGGTCACGCGCAGACCGGCCTGCTCGAGCGTGTCACGGAAGGTGCTGTTGAACTCGTAGCGGTGGCGGTGACGTTCCTGTATTTCCTCTGCCGCATAGGCGTGCGACAGGATGGAATCGGGTAAAACGCGGCAGGGATAAGCGCCGAGGCGCATGGTGCCGCCCTTCTGGGTGACTTCCTGCTGCTCGTTCATCAGGGCGATGACCGGATGGGCGGTGTCGGGGTCGAACTCGGTCGAGTGCGCGTCCTGCCAGCCCAGCACAGCGCGGGCGTAGGACATGACGGCGATCTGCATGCCCAGACAGATGCCGAAATAGGGAATGCCATGCTTGCGGGCGTAGTTTGCCGCGCACAGCATGCCCTCGATGCCGCGCGAGCCAAAGCCGCCGGGCAGGATGATGCCGTCGGCACCGGCGAGCAGCTGGCCTGCCGTGTCGTCGGTGATGGCTTCGGAGTCCACCCAGTCGATATCGACAAAGCAGCCGACCTCATAGCCTGCGTGGTGCAGCGCCTCGGCAACCGACAGATAAGCGTCGTGCAGCTTGACGTACTTGCCGACCAGTGCGATCTTGACCCGTCCGTCTCGTGCGTCCATACGGGCGAGCATTTCGGTCCATTCGCCGAGGTCGGGTGCGGGAACGGTAAGACCCAACTCACGGCACACGATATCGGACAGATGGCTGCGCTCGAGCATGAGCGGTGCGCGGTACAGCTCGGGTACCGTGCGGTTTTCGATCACGCAGTCGGGTGCGACGTTGCAGAACAGCGAAATTTTGGCCTTAATATCCTCATCCAGCGGACGGTCGACGCGGCAGATGATGAGGTCGGGCTGGATGCCCATGCCGCGCAGCTCCTTGACCGAGTGCTGGGTGGGTTTGGACTTGGGCTCATCCGAACCCGAGATGAAGGGCACGAGGGTGACGTGCAAAAACAGGCAGTTGCGCCGTCCGACCTCGGCTGCCACCTGACGGATGGCCTCAAGGAAGGGCTGGGACTCGATATCGCCGGTCGTACCGCCGATTTCGGTGATGACCACGTCCGCGCCGGTCTTTTGACCGACGCCGTAGATAAAGGACTTGATCTCGCCGGTGATGTGCGGGATGACCTGCACGGTCTCGCCCAGATATTCGCCTGCGCGCTCCTTATTGAGCACGTTCCAGTACACCTTACCGGTGGTCAGGTTGGAAAACTGGTTGAGGTCTTCGTCGATAAAGCGTTCGTAATGTCCGAGATCCAGGTCGGTTTCCGCGCCGTCCTCGGTGACGAACACCTCACCGTGCTGGAACGGGCTCATAGTACCCGGATCGACGTTGATATAGGGGTCGAGCTTCTGGGCTGCGACCTTGAGCCCGCGGCTTTTGAGCAGACGGCCGAGCGAAGCGGCGGTGATGCCCTTGCCCAGACCGGAGACCACGCCGCCGGTTACGAAAATATATTTGGTCATGTGAAACGTCCCTTTCTCTGTTAGTCGGTATCCGCCTGTAAAATGTCGCAGGCGACCGCCCGTTTGGGTCTACGCTCATCCATCGCGCGGCGCTCGATGTAGGCGTGCGCTTCGGGTTCGGTCATGCCGCAGCACTCGATCAGGATGCACTTGGCGCGGCTGATCAGGCGCTGATCTTCCAGCTTTTGGCGCAGACGGCGGTTTTCGTCGATGAGTTTGCCCAGACGGCGATGAGAGGCCTGCGCCAGACGGATGCACTGCTGCAGGAGCAGACGGCTGACCGGCTTGGGCAGGATGAGCACGCCGGTGTCGGTGACCTTAGACGCGACCGCGTCGGCCTCATCGGCGGCGACGAGCAGCAAAACCCCGGCTACGGTATATTGTGCCATGTCCTGCGCCAGCTCATGCCCGAATTCATCGGACAGGGGCGCGTTGATGATGACCAGGTCGAAGTCCTGGTCTGCCAGCCTGCGCCGCGCATCCACGCTGCTCAGAGAGACCAGAAATTCAGCCTGCACGCCACATTCGCGCAGGAAATTTTCCAGCGCCGCAGCGCTGCGCTTGGTGTGTGCGACGAGCAATACGCGATCCAAGCCCGCCCCCTCCTTTCCTCATGGGTGTCTGTTACCAGCGTGCGAAATACAGGTCGTCCTCGGCGGCCTTGCAGTCGGATGCACGTGACACCGTCTCCCACTCGCGCGCCTTGACGGCCAGATAGCTGCTCAAAAGCGGCTCGGGGATGATGGACGAGATGAACGCGCTGTGCTGTGCGTACTCCAGCGCCTCGTGCAGCGTACCGGGCAGCAGCTCGTACTGTGCGAGCACGTCGGCGGGTGCGGTGAACAGGTCGTGGTTGCAGGCCGGGGGCAGGGTCAGACGGTCGGCGATGCCCTCCAGACCGGCATGAATGAGCAGAGTGAAGGCCAGATAGGGGTTGGCCGTCGGGTCGGGTGCACGCAGCTCCATGCGGCGGAAATCGCCGTGCGCGGCCGGGATGCGGACGAGCTGAGAGCGGTTCTGGTGCGACCAGGACACAAAGCGCGGCGCTTCGAACTCACCGAAGCGGGCATAGGAGTTGGTCAGCGGATTGAGGAAGGCGGCCAGCTCATGCGCACGGCGCAGGATGCCCGCGATGAACTGCTCGGAGATCTCCGAGTGCACGCCCTTTTCGGTCTCGATGATGTTGCGTCCGCCCTGGAACAGCGAGATATTGATGTGCAGGCCGCTGCCCGGCTGACCGGGGATGGGCTTGGGCAGGAAGGAGGCGAACAGTCCATTGAGACTTGCCACCGTCTTGACAACCGACTTAAAGGTGGTCAGGTTATCGGCGGCTGCGAGCGGGGAGGCATACTGGAAGTCAATTTCATTTTGCCCAGGTCCCTGCTCATGATGCGAGCGCTCGGGCTGGATGCCCATTTCCTCGAGCGTCAGGCAGACCTGACGGCGCACGTTCTCGGCGCGGTCGAGGGGCGCGATGTCGCAGTAACCGGCGCGATCGTGCGGGATGTGGGTCGGATAGCCGGCCTCGTCGCGCTGGAACAGGTAAAATTCACATTCGGTGCCGAATTTGCAGGTCAGATCGCGTTCGCGTGCGCGGCGCACGGCCTGCCGGAGCAGGAAACGGCCGTCACCGGGGAAGGGCTGGCCGTCGGGCTGACGGATATCGCAGTAAAAGCGCACGACACGTCCCTGACTGGGCCGCCAGGGCAGGATCGAGAGCGTGGTGGGATCGGGGAAAAGCAAAAGATCGCTTCCGTCCGGGGAAGCGAAGCCCGGGAAGGCGGCAGCGTCAAAGCTGATGCCCTCGCGGAAGGCACGCGCCAGCTCGCCGGGCATGATCGAGATGTTCTTTTGTACGCCGAAGATATCGCAAAAGGCGAGACGGATGAACTTGACGTCATTTTCCTCGATGAACTCGATGGCCTCGCTCGTGGTGTAGTGCAGCATAGAAAAAATCCTCCTGACCGTGCAGAAAAATAGAAAAAGCGTCCGCAAAAAGAGGCAGCGATGACAGCACTGCCGAACTTCTGCGGACGCCATTGTCCGTTCTTATTGTATCCCGGCGTGCACGCCGCGTCAAGGGAAAGGCGCGATTTGTTTTGTATTTCTGCACATTTCCCAGAAAAAACCGGGCGGCAGGGGCTTGGGACGCGCGGGTTGCACAAAAGCGCAGCGGGCAGATCAAAACCGGGGAAAAGGGAAGAAAAAAAGAACCGGTCAGATCACGAACGTGACCCATTCCGGTTCTTTTGCGAGATTTGCAGATTACTTGGTCAGCACGCCGTCGGTGATGTAGCTGATCCACTCGGCAAGGTTTGTCGTGTGGTCGCTCATGCGCTCGAGGTACTTGGCGATCATCAGATAATCGACATACTGGGGAATGTGCTCGGGCTCCTGCTCCATGAGCGTGCACAGCGAGGTGACCATGTTTTCAAACGCCTCATCCTGATTGTCGTCCTGACGGACAACAGCGCGGGCAGAGTCAACGTCCAGCTCGACGTAGGCCAGTACGGTGGCACGCAGCATGTCCTTGACGCGGGTGAGCATGTCAGCCAGACCGTCGGGCTGCGAGACGCGCGGCAGGGCGGAGAGCTTTAAAACATACTCTGCGATGTCGCTGCAATGGTCAGCGATGCGTTCAAGGTCGGAGATCATGCGCATGATGGAGGCGATGCGGCGCCAGTCGCCTGCGACCGGTGCCTGCATGGCGACCAGATTGAGGCAGTGCTGTTCGATGCTGCGCTCCATCTGATCGAATACGTCGTCGCCGTCGATCAGGCGCTGTGCGCCCACGGCGTCCACGTCGGAGAGCACGCGGATGGTTTCATTGATGGACTGCTCGAGCGTGGTGCCCATCTTGAGGACGCGATGGGTGATGGCTTCCAGCTCTGCGGTGTAGAGATTGCGCATAGTGTGTGGTTCCTCCTGAAAAATCAGCCGAAACGGCCGGTGATGTAATCCTCGGTCTTCTTCTCGTGAGGATTGGTAAAGATCTGCTTGGTGTCACCGAACTCGATCAGCTCGCCAACCAGGAAAAAGGCGGTTTTGTCGGAAATACGAGTCGCCTGCTGCATGTTATGGGTGACGATGACGACCGTGTAGTTCTTTTTGAGCTCGGCCATCAGGTCTTCGATGCGCAGGGTGCTGCCGGGGTCGAGCGCCGAGGTGGGCTCGTCCATGAGCAGTACATCCGGCTGTACGGCCAGTGCGCGTGCGATGCACAGACGCTGCTGCTGACCGCCGGACAGGCCGAGCGCGCTCTTCTTGAGACGGTCCTTGACCTCGTCCCACAGCGCTGCGCCGCGCAGCGCGTTCTCGACGATCTCGTCGAGCTCATGTTTGCTGTGATTGCCGTGCAGGCGCGGGCCGTAAGCGATGTTGTCGTAGATGCTCATGGGGAAGGGATTGGGCTTCTGGAAGACCATGCCGACCTGACGGCGCAGGGCGGTGACGTCCACGTCGGGAGAGAAGATATCCTTGCCCTGCAGGGTGACCTCGCCGGTGATGCGCACCGAGGGGATGAGGTCATTCATGCGGTTCAAGGTCTTAAGGAAGGTGGATTTGCCGCAGCCCGACGGGCCGATGAGCGCGGTGATCTCGTTTTTGCCGATCTTCATATCGATGCCCTTGAGGGCTTCGGTCTCACCGTAGTAGAGGTGCAGATTTTTAGATTCCAGAATGGGTTGCGGCTTTGCGTTATCAAGCATGAGACAGACTCCTTTGCTGCGTTTGGATCAAACAGACGTTACTGATACTTGCGGGCCAGACCCCTCTGCGCGAGTTTTGCGGCGCAGTTGAGGAGAAAGACCAGAATCAGCAGGATGGCGGCAATGGCGAAAGCGACTTCGAACTCAGCGCGCTCGCCCGCATAGATGTAAAGTGCGACCGACAGCGTGCCGCCGCCGCGGGAGTACGCTTCGATGATGTTGCCGGCGATGATGGTCGCACTGCCTGCGGTGAACAGCAGCGCTGCGCTCTCACCGACGATACGGCCGATGGACAGGATGCAGCCGGTGACGATACCGGGCATGGAAGAGGGCAGGATGATGGTGCGGATCATGTGCCACTTGGTTGCGCCCAGACCGAGCGCACCCTCGCGATAGCTCTGGGGAACGGTCTTGAGGCTTTCCTGCGTGGTACGGATGATGGTGGGCAGAATCATGATGACCAGGGTCAGGCTGCCCGACAGCAGGCTGGTGCCGAGGCCGAGTACCTGCTTGAAGACCAGCATACCGACCAGACCGTAAATGATGGACGGGATACCGGCCAGGGTCTCGGTGGCGAACTCGATGATGCGCGAGAAGGTCTTGTTGGTTGCGTATTCGGTCAGATAGATGGCCGCGCCCACGCCCAAAGGCAGCGCGATGAGCAGGGTCAGCAGGATGATGTACAGGGTGTTGAGCAGGTTGGGCAGGATGCCGATGGTGCCCTTGAGGGTGCTGGGCTTGGTGGAGAGCAGCTCCCAGGTGACCTCAGGCAGGCCGCGCACGAAGATGTATCCGAGCAGACCGACGAGCAGCAGCACGGTGAAAGCCGCACAGGCGTACATGATGCCGGTCATCAGACCGCCCTTGACGCGGCGGACAGCGGCGTGATTCATTTTGCCGACCGTACACGACTGGGTACGGGAGCGGGTCGTTGTCGTAGATGCAGCTTGACTCATTTGGTTGCAGCTCCTTTCTTGAGGATGCGGCCGAGCAGGAGGTTAATGAGCATGATGAAGATGAAGAGGATGAGGCCGATGCTGAACAGCGCTTGCTTTTGCAGGCTGCCGTCTGCGGCGTAGCTCATTTCGCTCGCGACCGCGGTGGTCAGGAAGCGGACGCTCTTGAACAGACCGGGCATGTTGGCGACGTTGCCGGCGACCATCATGACCGCCATGGCCTCACCGATGGCGCGGCCGACGCCCAGGACAACGCCTGCGGCGATACCGCTCTTGGCAGCGGGCACGCTGACCTTGCACACGGTCTCGATCCAGGTCGCGCCCAGACCCAGGCTTGCCTCCTCGTACTCGGGCGGCACAGCGCGCAGGGCGGTCTCGCTGACCGAGATGATGCTGGGCAGGATCATGACAGCCAGAACCAGGATGGCGGTCAGCAGCGTGCTGCCGCTCTTGAGGTCAAAGAGGTTCATGACGCCGGGGACGAGGACCATCATACCGATCAGACCGTAAACGACCGAAGGAATGCCCGCGAGCAGCTCAACTGCCGGGTGCACGATGGCGGCGAGCTTGGGGGGTGCGAGCTTGGACAGGAAGATCGCGGTGCACAGGCCGATGGGCACACCGATGACGACCGCGCCCAGCGTACCCCAGACGCTGGTCATGATAAAGGGCAGGATACCGAACTGAGGATCGGCTGCGGTGGACTGCCAGACCTGACCGAGCAGGAAATCGATGGGGCCGATTTCCAGGATGGCGGGCAGACCGGCGATGACCATATAAATAGTGATGAGCAGAACGGCAGCGATGGAAACCATGCCGCAAATGAAAAACACGGTATTCATCACACGTTCGATGACATGTTTGACTTTCATAGGCACTCCTTGGCTGGACGGGGGAAGCCGCGGGCGTTTTGACCGCGGCTTCCGAAGGGATCAGAGAAAAGATTGGAAAAAGATTTTGGAAATTGAAGAGGTATCAAGTGTAAGGGAGCGATAGGCTTACTTGAGCGGTACAGCGCCAGCCTGAGCGATCAGGTCGGAAACTTCCTCGCTGGTAGCGTACTCCATGAAGGCCTTGGTCTGCTCGGTCTGCTCAGCGCCGTCCTTGGTGACGAAGATGAAGGGACGCTGAATCTTGTAGGTACCGTCCTGAACGGTCTCCTCGGTAGCCTCAACACCGTCTACGGTGACAGCCTTGACGGTCTCATCAACAGCGGACAGGGAAGCGTAGCCGAAAGCGTTCGGGTTCGCAGCAACGCCTGCGATAACAGCACCGGTGCTGGTCAGCTCCTGCTCGTACTTGCAGACATCCTCAACGCCTACGATGCTCTCGAAGCCGTCGCGGGTACCGGAACCTGCCTCACGGCCGATCAGAACAACCGGAGCGTCGTTGCCGCCGACATCCTTCCAGTTGGTGATGGTGCCGTCTGCCAGACCCTTGATCTGCTCGAGGGACAGGTCAGAAACCGGGTTCTCGGAGTTAACTACGATTGCGATACCGTCGAGTGCGAAGGTGGTAGCGGTCAGACCCTGAGCGGTCTCCTCTTCCTTCAGGTCACGGCTGGACAGACCAAGATCCAGGGTGCCGTCAGCAGCACCGGTGATGCCTGCGCCCGAACCGGTGGGATCGTAGGTGATGTCAACGTCGGGGTTGAGCTCCATGAAGGACTCGCTCAGTGCGCCGATGACCTTCTCAACGCTGGTGGAACCGCCGGTTGCGATTGCGCCGCTGAGAGTAGTGGACTCGGAAGTCTCGCCTGCATCGGCCTGAGATTCGGTGTCCTGAGAGCCGCCGCAAGCGGTCAGGCTTGCAGCCAGTGCACAAGCGGTAAAGATTGCGAAGATACGTCTGAGTTTCATAACAAATGTCTCCTTTTTGTCTGGACGGGCAGTTTCCACGCTCGCCTGAGCGCTGCCCCTATCGTTTGTCCTTTGATTTTCGGAACGGTTACCAGTATAGACGAGGCCTGCAAAATCCACTAGCATATCCCGGTGAATCCTTTGTAAAAGTGCGAAAGTAGTCGGTCAAAAAATTTTTACACAAAAGTGTTTTGTAAAGACTGTGCAAACTTGATCAGAGTTTGGTTAAATCTGTGTGAAATGCCGTCCGGTAGTTGACAGAAAAAACAATCGGATTATAATATGAAGCATCCTTCATGTGAAGGAAACTTCATGTACGGAGAGGAGACCGGAAGGGATTGAAAAATAAGGTCAGACAGCTGCGGCAGGCTGCCAATATGACCCAGCAGCAGCTGGCCGAGCTGGTCTATGTGTCGTCGCGCACGATCATCTCACTGGAAAAAGGACAGTACAATCCGTCTTTGCTGCTCGCGTACCGCATCGCGTGTGTATTTGGTACAACGGTAGAAGATCTGTACTGTTTGGCGGAAAATAAAGCGCTGGAGGATCGGCAATATGAAGATTTACAGTAAAAAGAGACTGTGGTCGGGCGTAGGACTGCTGGTTTTGGCGGCCTTGCTGCTTGTGACCATGTGTATCAAAGGATTTCGCGCCAAGAGCGTCGCGCTGGTCGTCGTGCTCGTGACGATCGGCCTCGGCGAGCTGGGCAGCGCCATGTCCCGGCAGCAGGCCATCGAAGACCGGGAAGAGCGCACGGCGTTTATTGAGAGCAAGGCCAGAAGCCGCGCATTTTCCCTGACACAACAGATTTGTCTGGTGCTGACCATTGCGCTGGTTGTGGCCGGTGCGGTCAAAACCTATCTGCCGCTGCTTGCCATGGGCATAGCCACGGGTCTGATTCTCACCCTGTCCACGGTGTGCGAGATTGCAGCAACGATCTACTATGAAAAGCGATATTGAGGAGGTGTTTTCCGGTGAAATCGACGCAGAATATCAGCGCACAGCGGCGCGTGCGCTATGGAAAGGACGAACGCGACCGGCAGATTGACGTGCAGTCCAAAAGCTACGCGGCAGAAATCATGGTCACCGTGGCAGAGATTCTGATGATCGCCGCACTGGTGAAGGGCAGTCCGCTCTGGCGCGGCTTTCTGTCGGTCGCCCTGACCGGCTGCGCGGTCGGTTTGATTCATAAATACACCGTATATCGCGAAAAACCCTACCTCTATGTCGGTGTGGCACTGGGCCTTGCGGCGCTCGCGCTGCTCATCGCCTGCATTCGAGTGATGTGACGGACAGGGAGGTGAGCGCATGCAGAGCGGACGATTGTTTCGGCTGCTATATCTGCTTTTAGAGGGAGAAAACTGGACGGTGCGCAGGCTTTCCGAGCGTCTGGAGGCTTCCGAGCGCACCATTCGGCGCGATTTGGACGCGCTGAGCGCGGCGGGCATCCCGGTCTATACCGTGCAGGGAAGAGGCGGCGGTGTGCGGCTGCTGCCCGGCTTTGTGCTCGACCGCTCGCTGCTGAGCGGACAGGAACAGGACACCATCCTGTACGGCTTGCAGACCTTGCACGCGACCGGCATGGACGCGACCGATGACCTGCTGCGCGAGCTTTCCCGGCTGTTCCGTCGGGAAACGGCAAAGCGCTGGATTGACGCCGATTTTTCGCCGTGGAACGGCGGTATAGACCGTGCCCTGTTCGACCTGCTGCGCGAGGCCATTCTGCACCATATCCCCATCAGTTTTGACTATTACAGCGCCGAGGGTGAAGCGACTTCACGCACAATCGAACCCGTCCGGCTGAGTTTCAAGGGCATGGCATGGTACATTCAGGGCTGGTGCCGCCTGCGAGAGGACTTCCGCACCTTTAAGCTCAACCGCATGGATGATGTAGAACTGGTGCAGGGCGAGCACTTTACACCGCGTGAGCTGCCGCCTCTGCCTGACCAGATCGCACTCGGAACCAATATGACGAGCGTGGTTGTCCGGTTTGCACCTGAGATCGCCTATCGGGTGTATGACGAGTTTGACCGCGCCCGGATTGCACCCCAGCCCGACGGTTCGCTGATCGTGCATACCGATTGGCCGCCCGGCCTGTGGGGCGTGAGTTATCTGCTGTCTTATGGCAGCACCGCCGAGGTCATCCGGCCCGAGGAACTGCGCCACGCACTGGCACAGGAAGCGAAAAAGATTGCCGCCCAGTACGCACATGACAAAGAAAACATAGATTTTCGATGATGTTTAAAACCGGTCAGACCCTGACCGGTTTTTGCTGTTATCCTAGAGCCATCCCAATAAAGAAAGGATGCAGCAATGATGAAAGAGATGAAGTACGAGGTTGTCAGCCTGCCCGCAAGACGTGTGACCGGAATTGCCGTGCGCACGTCCAATGAGGCGCCCGACTGCGGACAGAAGATCGATGCCCTGTGGCAGCGATACTGGAAGGAGGGCGTACACGAAGCCCTGCATGCAGGCGAAAACGCGGTATGCTACGGACTGTACACCCAGTACCACCGGGACGACATGAGCTATCTGGCCGTTGTCGGCTGCGAGAGCGAGACTTGCCCGGATGGCTGCGTGATGGTGGACATCCCGGCAGGGCAGTACGCAAAGTTTACCTATACCGGCCAGATGGCAGGTGTAGGCGCGATGTGGCAGCAAATCTGGAATACGCGGATGCCGCGTGCGTATACGGTGGACTTTGAAGAATACACCGCTATGGACGCACAGGGCAGCGGTACAGTTCACATTTATGTTGCACTGGCCGATGTGTGTCAGTCGTGCGGCATGCCCATGACCCGACCAGAGGACTACGGCACCGAGCGGGACGGCAAACCCAGCAAGGCATATTGCTGCTATTGCCGCAAGGACGGTGCGTTCGTGCAGGACTGCACGATGGAGGAGATGATCGAGGGTTGTCTGACCTATGCACCCGAGATGTATGGAGACATCGACGCGGCACGCGCTCAGATGCAAGCCTATTTCCCGATGCTTGAACGCTGGAAACAGCATTAAGTCCATATTTTGATGCCCAAAACCGCCTGCTTGCCGGGCGGTTTTCTGTCTGTTCGATTGCACGGAAAGCGCAAACATGGTATACTGCTGATAACCGAACAAACAATCGGAATTTTGCAGACAGGAGGGCGGAGCGATGAGCGACCTGCTGGACAGCCTCAACCCGGCGCAGCGCGAGGCCGTGACCACGACCGAGGGCTATGTGCGGGTGATCGCGGGCGCAGGCTCGGGCAAGACCCGCGCACTGGCACACCGTTTTGCGTATCTGGTGTGTGAGGCGGGCATTCTGCCCGAGAACATCCTGTGCGTGACCTTTACCAATAAATCGGCAGCCGAGATGCGCCAGCGCATTCACAAACTGACCGGCGACAATGACACCGGCTATATCTGCACCTTCCACAGCTTTTGCGTGTCGGTCTTGCAGGAGGACAGCCATGCCGTGCAGTATCCCAAGAACTTTCTGGTGCTGGATAATGCAGATATCGACGCGATGCTGGGCATTATCTACGAGGAACGCGGCTTGACGCTGCGCCACATGACGTACAGCAAGGCGCGCGACATGATCGAGATGCGCAAGCTGTTCCAAAATCCGGACTATTACCGTGACCTCATCGCCATGCCGCTCGGCGCACTCGAGGACAAGTACCGCGCCGCGCAGACCGTGTCCGATATCATCTTTTATGGCTATCTGTACCAGCAAAAGAAGTGCTTCGGGCTGGACTATAACGACCTTATCAAGGTTACGCTCTACCTGTTCGAGCGGGATGCCGATATTCGGCTTAAATGGCAGCAGCGGCTGGAATATATCATGGTGGACGAGTTTCAGGACATCGACAAGCTGCAATATGAGCTGATGACCGTCCTGTGCGGCTATCACAAGAACCTCTTTGTAGTCGGCGACCCCGACCAGACGATCTACACCTGGCGCGGCGCCGATATCCGCTATCTGCTGGACTTTGACCGCGCTTTTCCGGGCACGCGCACCATCATGCTGCTGCAAAACTACCGCTCGACCCCGCAGATTCTGGCGGTTGCAAACGACCTCATCGACAAAAACCACAACCGCATGGATAAAATCCTTCAGCCTACCCGACCGGACGGCGTGCCCGTCCGCTGTCACCATGCGCGTACCGCCGAGGCCGAGGCTGCCTGGATCGCGGGTGAGATCGATGCCCTGCACAAACAGGGCGTGCCCTACCGCGCCATGACCGTGCTCTATCGCGCGCACTATGTCACGCGCACGATCGAGACCGTTTTCCTGCACGAGGAGATTCCGTACACCATTTACAGCGGCACACAGTTCTTTTGCCGGGCGGAAATCAAGGATACGCTGTCCTATCTGCGTATGATTGCCTACCGCGACGATCTTTCCTTCCTGCGCATCGTCAACCAGCCCCGGCGCAACATCGGAGAACGCCGCATCAAGTTCCTGCGCGAAGCAGCGCAGCAGACCGGTGCGTCGCTCTATGACACGCTGTGCGCCCATCTGGACGACGAGCTGTTCAAGGGTACCAAGGCGCGGCAGTTTGTCCAGCTCATCCAGTCGCTCGCGTCGGATTACGCCGACCGCCCGATCTCCGAGGTGCTGGCCGAGACGCTTGACCGCAGCGGATACGAGAAGATGCTGCGCACCGAGGGCAGTCAGGAACGTCTGGATAACCTGGCCGAGCTCAAACAGTCGGTCTACGAGTACGAGACGACCTGCGGTGAAGAGAGCACACTCGAACACTATCTGGCGCGTGTGGCGCTGCTGACCAACACCGACGCGGGCGGAACGCGCGATCAGGTGCGCCTGATGACCGTGCACACGGCAAAGGGTCTGGAATTTCCCTATGTTTTCCTGTGCGCCATGAATGACGGCATTTTCCCCTCTAAAAAGGTGCACACCTGGCCGGGCATGGAGGAAGAACGCCGACTGGCCTTTGTCGCCCTGACCCGTGCACAGGACGGTCTGTACCTGTCCGAGGCCGAGGGACGCAACTTTGACGGCTCGTGCCGGTATCCCTCGCGTTTTTTGCTGGATATCGACCCCGATCTCTTGCAGTATACCGAACAGCCGCCCGAAGCCATGCTGGCCGAGGCGCGCGATTACATCAGTCTGCGCGAGAAGTACCTGCTGGACGAGAATGCTGAGCTGCCGTTGGCCGCCGGTGACCGCATCGTGCACGGCGTGTTCGGTCCGGGCACCATAGAGGCGGTCGACCAGACCCGCGCGGTCTACCGCATCCAGTTTGACGACATGAAAACACCGCGCGATATCACGTTCCGCGCCAAACTGGAACGCGAATGAGCTGCCATCCCCAAAAACCAAGCCCCGATCCATCCCGGACGGGGCTTTTGTGTGCGCGAAACCATCTAAAATCGCACCCCGGACAGGGATTCGGTTTTGCGCATTCCCACAACTTCTGCCCCATAAAAAACAAAAAAATTGCGGTGCGTCAAAAAATTTCAGATATTACTTGACCTTGTCGCTTTTAACTGCTAAAATGACAAAGTAGACAGCGGACAAGACGCTGTTTACAACCATCAATATAAAAGGGGTTTTTTGACATGCAAAAGAGAAGATTGCTCGCTGCCCTGCTCGCAGGTGCTATGGCGTTCTCGCTCACGGCCTGCGGAAGCTCGAATGGAGATACTAGCGACAGCACCACCGACAGCGCAACCGCCAGCGGTGACAGCTATACAGTCGGCGTCTGCCAGCTGATGCAGCACGCGG
The DNA here is from genome assembly GCF_002160355.1 of Butyricicoccus pullicaecorum. Taxonomy (NCBI): domain Bacteria; kingdom Bacillati; phylum Bacillota; class Clostridia; order Eubacteriales; family Butyricicoccaceae; genus Butyricicoccus; species Butyricicoccus pullicaecorum. The sequence goes on along the minus strand of NZ_NFKK01000014.1, from coordinate 30,851 downwards.
CACTGGACGCTGCAACTCAGGGCTTTCAGGATAAACTGACCGAACTGGTCAAAGCAGATGGCAAATCGGTCGAGTTCGACGTGCAGAACGCGTCGGGTGACTCGGCAACCTGTACGACCATTGTAAACGGCTTTGTGTCCTCGGGCGTTGACCTCATCATGGGCAACGGCACCGCAGCGCTGCAGGCAGCACAGTCGGGCACGGCGGATATCCCGATCCTGGGTACGTCCATCACCGACTACGCAACCGCACTGGATATGAGCGACTGGACGGGCACGACCGGCACCAACATTTCGGGTACGACCGACCTGGCACCGCTGGACGGTCAGGCTGAGATGCTCAAGGAGCTGTTCCCGGATGCCAAGAACGTCGGCCTGCTGTACTGCTCGGCAGAACCGAACTCTGCATACCAGATCAATACCATCAAGCCCATGCTCGAGGAAATGGGTTACACCTGCACCGAGTATGCGTTCACCGACTCGAACGATGTCGCATCCATCGCAACCAACGCGAGCGCATCGAGCGACGTCATCTATATCCCGACCGATAACACGGCGGCAACCTGCACCGAGACCATCCGCAACGTCGTTGTACCGGCAGGCGTACCGGTCATCGCAGGCGAGCAGGGCATCTGCTCGGGCTGCGGCGTGGCAACCCTGTCCATCGACTACTACGAACTCGGCGAGATGACCGGTCAGATGGCATATGACATTCTGGTTGGCGGTCAGAATCCGGGCGAGATGGAGATTCAGCCCGCACCGACCTTTACCAAGATGTATAACGAGAGCATCTGTCAGGAGCTGGGGTTAACCGTACCCGAGGGCTATGAGGCAATCGCTGCCGAATAAGTAAAATTGCAGACCGACAGGCGGGAAAGAGCACTCTTTTCCGCCTGGTTTTGCTATCCAGGGGCGGTTGTCCCGGATTATTTCACATCATGGAGGGAAAGTATGGATTTCGTTTCAAACCTGCTGAACGCACTGCCGGGTGCGGTCGCACAGGGACTGATCTGGGGTCTGATGGCGATTGGCGTGTACATCACCTATAAGGTCTTAGACCTTGCCGATCTGACCGTCGACGGCACTATGAGTATGGGCGGCGCGGTGTGCGTCATGCTGATGATGAACGGGGCAAATGTGTGGGTCGCCATGCTGTGCGCATTCATCGCCGGTATGCTCGCTGGCGCTGTGACTGGTATTTTACATACGGGCATGGGCATCCCGGCTATCTTAGCCGGTATCCTGACCCAGCTCGCACTCTATTCGATCAACCTGCGCATTCTGGGCAATAAGGCAAACCAGGGCATCAACCCGGACAAGTACGACCTGCTGGTATCGCTGCGCAACGTCAAGGAAGTGTCGATTGCCAACCCGATTCTGGTCGCTGCCATCTTCACCGTTGTCCTCATCGCGCTGCTTTACTGGTTCTTTGGTACCTCGCTCGGCTGCGGCATCCGTGCCACCGGCGCAAACCCGGATATGAGCCGTGCACAGGGTATCAACGTCAACTTCAATAAGATTCTGGGTCTCATGCTGTCCAACGGTCTGGTCGCTCTGGCCAGCGCACTCTATGCCCAGTATCAGGGCTTTGCCGATGTCAACGCCGGCCGCGGTGCCATCGTCATCGGTCTGGCAGCCGTCATCATCGGTGAGGTTGTCTTCAGCCGTATTTTCCGCAATTTCGCACTCAAGCTGCTCGCAGTCGCACTGGGTGCAATCATCTACTACCTGGTCATCCAGATCGTCCTGACCCTGGGCATGAACAGCAACGACCTCAAGATGCTCTCGGCAATCGTCGTCGCCGTCTTCCTCGCTGTACCGTATTGGAAGGGCAAGTACTGGAACAAGTCCGGCAAGAAGGGAGAGGCAAAAAATGCTTAAACTCAAAGACGTTTACAAGACCTTCAACCGGGGTACGGTCAACGAGAAAAAGGCCATCGACGGCCTGAACCTGACGCTCGAGGACGGCGATTTCGTCACCGTCATCGGCGGCAACGGCGCGGGCAAGTCCACCACGCTCAACCTCATCGCGGGCGTGTTCCCGGTCGATTCGGGCAAGATCGTGCTCAACGGTCTGACCCTCAACAACCTGCCCGAGCACAAGCGTGCACGCTTCCTCGGCCGTGTCTTCCAGGACCCCATGCGCGGCACTGCGGCAACCATGGGCATCGAGGAAAACCTCGCACTGGCTTACCGCCGCGGCAAGATGCGCGGCCTGAGCTACGGCATCACCAACGAGGAGCGCAAGATCTACCGCGAGCGACTGGCAACCCTCGGTCTGGGTCTGGAAGACCGCATGACCAGTAAGGTCGGCCTGCTGTCGGGCGGTCAGCGTCAGGCGCTGACCCTGCTGATGGCAACGCTGCAAAAGCCCGATCTGCTGCTGCTCGACGAGCACACCGCAGCACTCGACCCCAAGACCGCTGACAAGGTTTTGCAGCTGACCGAAGAGATCGTGGCACGCGACAAGCTGACCACGCTTATGGTCACCCACAACATGAAGAACGCCATCCAGTACGGCAACCGTCTGATTATGATGGATGCAGGCAAGGTGGTCGTGGATATCCGCGGCGAGGAGAAGAAGAACCTGACCGTGCGCGACCTGCTGGAAAAGTTCAATATCGAAAACGACCGCATGCTGCTGTCCGAATAAGAAAACCCCAGCAAAGAGCTGTCCCCCTGCGGACAGCTCTTTTTTTATTCTGCAAAAATTTTTGAAACGATTGCACCTTGCCAAACGTCTAACAGGCAGAAAACACAGTGGGCAGGAAGAACAGCCCAACAACCCAAAATAAAAAAGGAGGGAGCATGATGCATACCTCAGTGATTGACTTTGACACCTGCGGACAGCTGATTCACGCGTCACAGGATCGACTGTATCGTCTGGCTTATTGCTACGTCAAAAACGAGCACGATGCGCTGGATATCGTCGGTGAGGCGACCTATAAAGCCTTGGTTTCCCTGCATACCTTGCAGCGCGCCGACCGGTTTGACGCTTGGATGACCAGTCTGGTCATTCATACCGCGCTGGACTGGCCGCGCAAGAATCGACGGCTGGTTCCGACCGAGCATGAAGTGCTGGATATCATCCCGGCACACGAGCCAGACCTCACCCCGGAAGAACAAATGGACCTGTACCACTTGCTGGACAGTCTGCCGACCGAGGAACGAACGTACCTGATCTTACATTATTTTGAAGAGCGCAGCTTTCCCGAGATGGCAGAAATCCTGTCCATGCCGGAAGCAAAGCTCAAATCCCGTTTTTACCGCATTTTGCACCGCTTGCGTGCACACTTGAAGGAGGAATCGTTATGAAACGCCATCAGCCCGAACGCTATCAGGATATCCCGATCCCGGACGCACTGGGAGATGTTATCGACCGCGCAGCCGCACGCGCCAAGCACCAGCGCCGCCGCCGTCCGCTCGTGCGTACCGGTATCTGTGCCGCTGCCGCACTGTGCGTGCTGACCGTGACTGCCAATTCACCTTTGGCCGCACAGGCAGTACACATTCCGGTACTGGGTACGGTCGTACAGATGCTGCACATCGGCAGCGGCGGCGTGCAGACCGACGGTCTGGCCGTCCATGCAGCAGGGGAGGGCAGCAAGGCCGACATCCTGTTCACCGAGACCGAGGGCAGCGCAGATTTCGCACCGTCCTATACGGCAAAGACCTATCGCGCACCGAACCGCGTGGTTCTGTCGCTCGGCGGCGTGCGCCTGGCCGACCGTCAGGCGGTCTGCGATACTCTGACCCAGACCGAAGGCGTGCGCGACGCATACTTTGCCATGGTGCTGGACGACTCGGCCATGCAGCTGGTCATCGAACTGGAACCCGGCTATACCTATGAGATCACCGAGCGCGCCGAACCGGCTGGTCTGACCTTTACGTTCACCAAGGACGATACCCAGACCGATTCCGCACCGGTCTATTACCTGCGTACCGAGGCGATGCCCTACGGCGAAAGCCTTGGCATTGCGGCAGAACGCTTCTGGGGTCAGGAGACAACGCAGGTTCGCACCGAGGAGGGCAATTATATCGTGACCGTGGGCGAGTACCAGAGCGAGAGCGAGGCACAGAACGCACTTGATGCTCTGAATGCAGAGCTCGGCGAGACCGGACTCACTATCGCCAGCAGTTTGCCCGATGAACGCCCGCACGACGCAGAGTAATCCCGCCCGTGGGCGAATTGAAGCTTTCGCTCAAGCCTTTCTCGAAAGGCTTGTGGGTTCTCAGGGCAGAGCCCTGAGCCGGACTCCGCAGAGTCCGGAACCCCCTTTTTGAAACCCGGTGTCCGCCCCGGGTTTCAATCTAAATAAACCCAACAAAAAGACCGTCCCTTCGGACGGTCTTTTCTTATTGTTATAGATTCTTCACAAACAGCGCACGAATCGCATTCAGCACCGCCAAAATCATCACACCAACATCGGCAAAAATCGCAAGCCACATGTTGGCCAGACCCAGCGCGCCGAGCACCAGACAGATCAGCTTAATGCCGATCGCAAATACAATGTTCTGATAGACAATGCGCAGACACTTGCGCGAAATCTTGACCGCCTTGACAATTTTGAGCGGGTCGTCGTCCATGAGTACCACGTCTGCCGCCTCGATGGCCGCATCCGAACCCATCGCACCCATCGCAATGCCGATGTCCGCACGGGACAGTACGGGCGCATCGTTGATGCCGTCACCGACAAAGGCCAGCTTGCCGCCGGATGGCTTGTTTTGCAGCAGATGTTCGACCTTTTCCACCTTGTCTGCGGGCAGAAGCTCGCTGTATACTTCGTCAATGCCCAGCTCGTCGGCTACCTGACGGGCAACCGGGTCGATATCGCCGGTGAGCATGATGGTCTTTTGGATGCCCGCACGGTGCAGGTCACGGATGGCCTGCTTGGAATGGGGCTTGATGACGTCGGAAATGACGATATGACCGGCATAGCCGCCGTTTACCGCCATGTGAATGATGGTGCCGACGTGATGACAGGGAATGAAGTCGATGCCGAGCCGCTTCATCAGCTTGTCATTGCCTGCGGCGACTTCCATACCGTCCACCTTGGCGATCACACCGTTGCCGCTGATTTCCTGAATGTCGGAGACCCGGCTGCGGTCGACCGGCTTGCCGTAGGCACGCTGCAAGCTGCGGCTGATGGGGTGAGAGGACGCACTCTCTGCGAGCGCAGCCAATTCGAGCAGCTTTTCGTCCACAAGTTTGTTGTGATGGATGCCGCTGACCTCGAATACGCCCTGGGTGAGCGTGCCGGTCTTGTCAAACACAATGGCTTTGACCTGAGACAGCGTTTCCAGATAGTTGGAACCCTTGATGAGCACACCAGCGTTGCTTGCACCGCCGATACCGGCAAAGAAGCTCAGCGGAATACTGATGACCAGCGCACAGGGGCAGCTGATGACCAGGAAGGTGAGGGCACGGTACAGCCAGTCGCCCCAATCGGCGGGCAGGTCAAGCAGGAACATGCGCACCAGCGGGGGCAGAATGAGCAGGGCAAGGGCACTGTAACAGACGGCGGGGGTGTAGACACGGGCGAAGCGGGAGATGAACGCCTCGGAACGCGACTTGCGCGAGCTGGCGTTCTCGACCAGATCGAGAATCTTGGACACGGTCGACTCACCGAACTCGCGGGTCGTGCGAATCTTGAGCACGCCGCTGAGGTTGATGCAGCCGCTGATGATCTCATCCCCGGGTGCAGTCTCGCGGGGCAGGCTCTCGCCGGTCAGGGCACTGGTGTCCAGCGTGGACGAACCCTCGACAATCACGCCGTCGATCGGGACTTTCTCACCCGGCTGCACGACGATGATCGTGCCGACCTCGACCTCGTCCGGGTCGACCTGCTCGAGTGCACCGTCCTGCTCGATGTTGGCATAGTCGGGGCGGATGTCCATGAGCTGGCTGATGTTGCGGCGGCTCTTGCCGACCGCGTAGCTCTGGAACCACTCACCGACCTGATAGAACAGCATAACGCCGATGGCCTCGGTGTAGTCGCCGCTCTGGGTCAGTCCGAGCACAATGGCGCCCACGGTGGCGACCGCCATCAGGAAGTTTTCGTCGAAGGGCTGACGGTTTTTGACGCCTTTTCCGGCCTTGATGAGGATATCATAGCCGATGATGGCGTAGGGGATCATGTACAGGACAAAGCGCAGAATGCCGCTCGCCGGGACAAAGTGCAGCACCACCATGAGCACGGCGGCGATGAGGATGCGTATGAGCATCTTTTTTTGTTTTTTGTTCATGGAAGATTGTCCTCCGCAACGTAGATTATATGTGAATGGCTGCTCATATATTCATCTGAGAGAAAGCACTCCCGCAGCGGACAGACCGGTGAAAAGAGTGCTTTCGATCGGACAAGATGAGAGATCAGAGGAAGATTTCGCAGTCGTCCTCGACCTTTTTGCAGTTTTTGAGAACTTCCTGCATGACAGCCTTGGGGTCCTGACCGTCCTCAAACTCGACGATCATCTTGAGGGTCATAAAGTTGACGGTTGCAGCCTTGACACCGGGGGTATTGTTTGCGGCCTGCTCCATCTTGTTGGCACAGTTTGCGCAGTCGACGTCGATCTTGTATGTCTTTTTCATGAAGGTAGCTCCTCTCAAAACACTTGAACGATTAAACATATATTTAATCTTTGTGCTTTCATTATACCCGCGCCCTCGGGGAAAGTCAACAGGGCAGACCGGATTTTTTTCACCGAATTGCAGGACAGCAAAAGACCGTTCCGTTTGGCGGGAAAATGTGCTAAAATAGGGATAAAGCAGGAGGAATGCACCCTATGTCAAAGATTCAATTACCGCACGATCATGGTCAGAACGTGGAGGCCATGTTTGACCACATGCCGGGTTCGGATGCGTTTCAGATGGTATCCGACGTGTTCAAGCAGCTCGGTGACAGCAGCCGCCTGCGTATCTTCTGGATTTTATGCCATTGCGAGGAATGTGTGATGAATTTGTCGGCACTGGTGGATATGAGCAGTCCGGCGGTGTCCCATCACTTGAAACAGCTCAAAGCCGGGGGATTGGTTGTCAGTCGGAGAGAGGGAAAAGAGGTCTATTATAAGGCGGCGGAAACGCGGGAAGCCGAACTGCTGCATCGTATGATCGAGACCTTGATCGAGGTGACTTGTCCGAAGTTGTGTATGCATGAACATTGACGGATGAACTAATCCCGCCCGCAGGCGACAAGCGGGTCCGGGCCTGCGGCCCGGCGCGGTCCAGCCGCGCAGGCTGGCCCGTCCAGGTGGAACCTGGTCGCGCTCCGCAGAGCGCGAAACTCCTTTTGATTCCCGGTGTCCGACCCGGGAATCAACCCAAACAAACGAAAGAAAAAAGACCAACCGGATGGTTGGTCTTTTTAAGAATTGCGCATCCTGCGGGATGCGCTTTTTTATTCTTTTTTAGTTGATTTTCGCAGGGGCGAAAATCAAAAAGGGGATTCCGCGTCCTGCGGGACGCGTCTCAGGGCTCTGCCCTGAGAACCCGCAAACCTTTGAAAAGGTTTGATCCAAACTTCAATAGGGGTGCGGTGCAAGGCTCACTTGCGATACACGTACACGACCTTTTTATCTTCCGTTCGTTCCTCGATCAGCTTCTGCTTCACCATATACGGCAGCAGCGAATCCAGAAACTTCTTCGGATCTTGTACCGCAATACCATTGCGCGAGAACGGCTGACGCGCAGACAGACCGGAAACAACCTTTTCCAGCTCCTTCCGGGTCATCGCACCGTTCTTCTTCAGTGCCTTGCGGACATGGCTCACGCCCTTGGCCGAAAGCATGCTGTTGAGGTCATGCGCCTGATTGCGTGCACGCCACAAGCCCCAGGCGTAAATGAGCGCAGTCGCCAGTGCAAACAGCAGCACATAGGGCACATAGCTCAGATACTCAAAGTAGGTCATTGACCTTCCTCCTTCCAGGAGATGATCTTGTGATCGTGCATGATCTCAAGGAACTTGATCAGACGCGACAGCGCCTTGTCCATCTGACCGAAGTGTGCTTCGAGCTCCTGCGAGAGGGTATATACGTTCTTTTCCCCATCAATCGCCTGCCAGACAAAACTGCCGTAAGCGTCGAGCTTGATGTCGCTGACGCGCGGACGGCGGAAAAAGCGCTGGGCGATGCGATGGTAGAAGCCCTGCCACTCGACCGCGATGGTGACGATGCCGTCATCGGCAACGGTGAAGTCGAACGAGGGGTTGCGCACCGGGACAAAGTCCAGATAATTCTTCCCGGCGTCTTTCTTTTTTGCCATAGTGAAACTCCTTTGTCGTGAGGGAAAAAGATGCAGCCGGCCCAAAAGCGGGCGGGCTGCATCGGGGCAAATGCTGTATCTCAGAGTGAAAAATTACTTGCTCTTCTTGCCGCCGAGGCAAACGCGGACCAGAGAGAGGAGCAGCAGTACGAATACGACGAGCGCACCGATGTTTCCGATCGAGAAGGAGCCGGAAACGTCGACAACCTTATCGACACCGACGACAGCCAGAACTGCCAGAACGACGCCCATCAGACCTTCGCCTGCGATCAGGCCGGAGGTGTACAGGATACCGCGGTCGATGCCTTCCTTCTTCTCCTGCTCCGGAGCCTTACGGCGCTCCATGATGAAGCGGACGATACCGCCGCACATGATGCCAGCGTTCAGGCTGAAGGGCAGGTACATACCAACTGCGAAGGGCATTACCGGAATCTTCAGGATTTCGACAACGATTGCAACGAATACACCGATCAGGATCAGTGCCCACGGCAGCTGAGCGTTCATGATACCCTCAACGAGCATCTTCATCATAGTACCCTGCGGAGCGGGGATCTGGTCAGAGCCGTAGCCCCAAGCCTGATCGAGCAGGTACATAACGCCGCCGATTGCAACAGAGGAAGCGATAACACCGATCATCTCACCGATCTGCTGCTTCTTCGGGGTAGCACCGACGATGAAGCCGGTCTTGAGGTCCTGCGAGCAGTCGCCAGCGATTGCAGCGATAACACAGATGATACCGCCGATGCAGATTGCACCCATCATACCGGTGGTGCCGGTAACGCCGGTGGACTTCAGAATCAGAGTAGCGATGATCAGGGTAGCGATTGCCATACCGGAAACCGGGTTATTGGACGAACCGACCAGACCGACCATACGCGAGGAAACGGTTGCAAAGAAGAAACCGAATACAACAACGATCAGAGCGCCGACCAGGTTAACCGGGAACGCCGGAACCAGCCAAACGACAACAGCCAGAACCAGAATCAGAACCAGCAGAGCGGGCATCGGCAGATCCTGCTCGGTACGCAGGGTCTTGGAAGCGGTGTGGTTCTTGCTCATGCTCTGCATCGCCTGTGCGAAAGTACGGCCGATCAGAGGCAGGTTCTTAACCAGGCTGATGATACCGCCGGCAGCAACTGCGCCAGCGCCGATGTACTTGATGTAAGTACCCCACAGATCGCCAGGAGCCAGGGTGGAGATCGGAACGTCGCCGGGGAAGATGATGGCGTCGCCGCCGAACAGAGCGATCGCGGGCATCAGAACCAGCCAGCTCAGGGTAGAACCAGCGAGCATGTAGCTCGAGATCTTGGGACCGCAGATGTAGCCAACGCCAGCCAGTGCAGGCAGAACCTGTACGCCGACAGCTGCACCCTTGTAAGCGGTGATGTCGTAGTTTACTTCGCTGGGGAATACCTTCATGCCGTCTGCAATGAACTTGTAGAGAGCAGAAATACTCAGACCAGCGAATACGGTGCTTGCCTTGGAGCCGCCCTGCTCACCAGCGAGCAGAACCTCTGCACAAGCAGTACCCTCGGGGAAGGGCAGGGTGCCGTGCTCCTCAACGATGAGGGCTTGACGCAGCGGAACCATGAATGCAACACCGAGCAGACCGCCGACCAGAGCAACCAGAGAGATGGTTACCATGCTCGGGGGATCGATGACGCCTTCCTTTGCCCACAGGAAGAGTGCGGGCAGGGTGAAGATGGCACCGGCAGCAACGGACTCACCGGCAGAACCGATGGTCTGAACCAGGTTGTTTTCCAGAATGGAGTCCTTGCGCAGGATCATACGGATAATACCCATCGAGATGACCGCCGCGGGAATGGAAGCGGAAATGGTCATACCGACGCGCAGACCGAGGTATGCGTTGGCCGCACCGAAAACGATGGCCAGCAGGACGCCAATCAAGATCGAAGTCACCGTAAACTCGGGAACAACACGTTCGGCCGGGATATACGGCTTGAAATCATTCTTGTTGTTTGGCATGGAATCTTTTCCTTTCTAAAATTCCTCTTTATTTTGTGTTTTGCCGTAATTTGCCTCTGAGAAGCAGCAAATGTTTGACGAACTTGGTCATTATACCATTTTAGCTGTCAAAAGGAAAGTCCTTTTGGTGACAGAAATGGAAATTTATGCAGAGGTGCATAAGATTTAGTCAAAATGTGACCGGTTTTTTAGTGCTTTGCCAGACGAGAGAGCACGTCGGTCAGCAGGGAGTAGAAGCGCTCGAAGGAATCGAGGGGCAGATACTCGTCGGGGGTGTGGCATCCGCGGATGGTCGGGCCGACTGCAATCGCGTCCAGACCGGGCAGTGCATCCGAGAACAGACCGCACTCCAGACCGGCATGGATTGCCTCGATCTTGAGGTCTGCGTCGAACAGCTCGCGATAGCTTGCGATGAAGGTGTCACGGATGGGGGACTCTTCTGCAAAGCTCCAGCCCGGATATGCGCCTGCGATGTCGCAGTCAAAGCCGAAGGTCTCAGCCAACAGATACAGGCAGTCGGTGGTGTAGTTCTGCAGCGATGCAACCGAAGAGCGGGGTGCAAAGACCAGAGACGCGGTGGTGTCGTCCATGCGGGCAACGCCTAAGTTGAGCGAAGTTACGACGAAGCCGTCCTGCTTGAGGTTGCGGCGGCGTACACCGTTGGGTGCCAGGCAGATTGCGCTGATGAATGCCTTGGCGTCAGCCTCGGACAGAACCTCAGCTGCACCATCCTGAACCGAGACAGCGCACTTGAAGTCGGGCTCGAAGGGAACCAGCTCGGCAGCGAAATCAGCAGCCAGCGCGTCTGCGATGGACTGTGCCTTTTCGATGTCAGCATCCGAGCAGACCAGAACAGCGCTGACCTCACGCGGAATTGCGTTGTCCTTGGAACCGCCTGCGAAGGAAGCCAGCTGTGCACCGGTCTCGTGCAGCACGCGGTTAATCAGACGCGCCAGCAGGATGATGCCGTTCTGACGCTCCTTGTTGATGTCGGTGCCCGAGTGACCGCCCAGCAGACCGGATACGTCAATGGTCAGCAGCTTGCCAGAAGCGGTGTGACGGGTGATGGGACGGGTCATGGTGAAGCGCATACCACCAGCGCAGCTGACGGTTGCGATGCCCTCTTCCTCGGAGTCCAGGTTAATCATGGTGCGCGCCGAGATCAGCGACTTGTCCAGGCCGGCAGCACCGGTCAGACCGGTTTCCTCCTGGGTGGTGAAGACGCACTCGAGCGCCGGATGTGCCAGCGCATCGTCGTCCAGAACTGCCAGCATGAGCGCAACAGCTGCACCGTTGTCGCCGCCCAGCGTGGTGCCGTTTGCGGTCAGCACGCCGTCCTTGACGATCAGGTCAATGCCGTCCTTCTCGAAGTCGTGGTCAACACCGGCCAGCTTCTCGCATACCATGTCCAGATGACCCTGGAGCATAACAGCCGGCTTGTCCTCAGCGCCTGCACTTGCGGGCTTCTTGATGATGACGTTGTGCAGCGCGTCCTGGTGATACCACAGACCGCGCTCCTTAGCGAAGGCAACCAGATAGTCGCTGACAGCCTTTTCGTTGGACGATCCGCGCGGGATTGCGCTGATGTCCTCAAAGAAGTGGAACAGCCGCTCGGGCTGATAACCGGTAATCTTATAAGTCATACGTAATACATCCCTTTGCTAGTAGATTGTGTCAAAGAAAATCGCCGGGAAGCGGTTTTTCCAAACATCACGATGTGACAATTTTAACACTTTCTTAGACTAAAATCAATGTCATTTTACGGAAATGTAGGAAAATACGCAACATTTTAACGCTTTTATCTGATACATTCATAAAACAACAACGGGTGAAATGTTGAGAAACACAACGAAAAGTCATCTTTTGATGGAGTAGAACACGGAGAAAAGACCGAGTTCTACAAAAGGAAACAAAAATTTTTTATTCACGACAGTAAAAAGACCGCTTGCCGCGGTCTTTTCGACAAATTATGTGGTTTTAGTCCTCGATTTCGTATGGCCAGAGTGCGATCCCGCCAAAGTCGTACACCGCAGTGTAGCCGAGTTCGGTTAAAATTGTGCATGCGGTCGCCGAACGCGCACCGGTCAGACAGTAGACCAAAATGGTTGCGTCCAGATCGGGCAGCTCGGCCTGCGCGGTGCGGCGGATGGAGCCAACCGGCAGATTGCGTGCACCCGGAATATGACCGGTCGCGTACTCGGACGGCTCGCGCACGTCCAGAATGGTGACCGGCTTTTCATCCATCATCTTCTTGGCCTCTTCGGGCGAGATGGTGTGAAAGGTCTGCATAAACATACCCATGGAGAAAACTTCCTTTCTGTCGAAAATGGGAATCTAGGGGTATGATACACCGCATCGCGCCTGCCGTCAATGCTTTGTACACCAAAATGGTAAAAATATTTGCGGCCGTTAGGAGATGAAAAACAGGATGAGTCCATAGATGACGCTGGCCGAAATGCCATAGACCAGAACCGGCCCGGCGATGGCGAACAGCTTGGCGCCCAGACCGAGCACAAAGCCTTCGGACTTAAATTCCATGGCAGGGGAGACGATGGCGTTGGAAAAACCGGTGATGGGCACCAGCGTACCGGCACCTGCTTTTTTGGCGATCTTATCATATAGATGCAGGGCGGTCAGCAGTCCGCCGAGGAATACCAGCGTGATTGCAGTCGCAGCCGAGACAGCGGTCTGGTCCAGACCCCGGGATTTGTAAAACTCGGACACCGCCTGACCGATCGTGCAGATCAGACCACCGACCACAAACGCCCAGACCATGTCGAGCAGCAGGTTGGACGGCGGAGATTGACTGCCCAGCATTTCGGCGTATTCTTCTTTTGTCAGCTTCATGGAAGACACTTCCTCTCAGGTTTCAGTCATTTGGGAGTTCCGGTATAGTATGGAGCACCTGCCAGCATTTTATTCTGACCCTATAAAAATATATAAAATTGACTATTCAAAAGAGGTCAGTTCCCTGATAAACTTTAGTGCAATAAAAGATCACACAAAACAGGGAGGTAAACACCATGAACACGCAAAAAAAGGGAATCAGCACCTACGATATCGTAGCGATTGCGCTGATGGCGGCCTTTGTCTTCGTCGCAACCTATTTCTTCAAGATCGACCTGCCCACCATCGGAGGTAAGACCAGTATTAAACTCGGCAACGGCATCTGCATCCTCGCTGCACTGCTGCTCGGCGGCTGGCGCGGTGCACTGTCGGCGGCAATCGGCTGTACACTGTTTGACCTGCTCGACCCCGTCTATGCAAAGGAAGCATGGATCACATTCATTCGTTACTTTATTATGGCCGGCCTGTGCGGTACCATTGCACATTGGCATGGCGCTGCCGGTAAATCTTTCCCGCGCAATGTCGTCGCAGCAATCGTCGGCGCATATAGCTATTCGGCAATGTACATCGGCAGTAAGATCATCGGTCAGATGGCACTCGGTGCATCGTCCGTGACCAATGCTGTGCTGGCTGTTACGACCAATATCACCGCATCGCTCATTAACGCAACGGCAGGCGTGGTTGTCGCATTGGTTCTGGTGCCTGTTTTAAGACGTGCACTCGAACAAACGACCTTCGGCCAGCACGTCTACCACCATTCTTAAAGAGACGGAATCCCGCCCGAAAAGACGGAATCCCGCCCGCAGGCGAAATGAAGCTTTCGCTCAAGCCTTTCTCGAAAGGCTTGCAGGTTCTCAGGGCAGAGCCCTGAGTCGCCCGTCGCAACGGGCGAAATCTCCTCTTGATTCCGGTCTTTTGACCGGAATCAACTAAAATATAAAAGAAAAGCGCGACCCGCAGGTCGCGCAATCTCTGAAAAGACCGTCCTGATGGACGGTCTTTTCCTTTTGTTTGTTTTGGTTGAAACCCGGGTCGGACACCGGGTTTCAAAAGGGGATTCCGGACTCTGCGGAGTCCGGCTCAGGGCTCTGCCCTGAGAACCCGCAGCCTTTCGAGAAAGGCTGGCGAAAGCTTTTATTAGGGGTGCGGTGATAATTACTTGGTATAGTTATCGAAATAACCCTGGATGTAGATGATCGGGGTACCCTTATCGCCCGAACCAGAGGTCAGGTCAGCCAGCGAACCGATCAGATCGGTCAGACGGCGGGGAGTCGTACCCTGGGTTACCATGGTGCCCTTGAGACTCTGAGCCTTCTCATCCTTCTCGTGGATGTAGCCCTTGATTGCTTCCTTGAGCGCATCGCCCTTGAGGTCTGCAAAGTCGTTGTCAGCCAGATACTTGAGCTTGACTTCGTTCGGGGTGCCTTCCAGACCAGCGGTGTATGCCGGGGAGACAACCGGGTCAGCCAGCTCCCAGATCTTGCCAACCGGGTCCTTGAATGCGCCGTCGCCGTAGATCATAACTTCGACGTTCTTGCCGGTCTTCAGGGCCATCATCTGATGAATCTTGGAAACCATCTCGTCGCAGTGAATCGGGAACAGCTTAACGGTCTCTTCGGTTGCCTTGTTGGAGCCCAGCAGGCCGAAACGATCGTTGTAGCCCGAACCATCGATGCTTGCGGTCATGATGTCGTCCAGGGTGCAGACAACCTCTGCGCCAGCCTTCTTGAGCAGACGCTTGGTGCGTGCGCGGGTGTGGATGTCGCAGGCCAGAACATTCTTGGAGTACTCCAGAATTGCACGCGGGTCGTTTGCAAAGATGACCTCAGCCTCAGCGCCGGTCGACTCGATGAGCTTCTTGTAGTAGTCAACGTAGTCAACGCCGGTGAATACGTGGGTCTTGTAGCCGAACAGCTCGCGGTACTTCTCCTCGGTCAGCACGTCGGTCCAGGGGTTTACACCCTTTTCGTCCATCTCGTCCAGATCGATCAGGTGGTTGCCGACCTCGTCAGAGGGATAGCTCAGCATCAGCACGACCTTCTTGCAGCCCATTGCGATGCCCTTGAGGCAGATCGCGAAACGGTTACGGCTCAGGATGGGGAAGATCACGCCGACCGTGCCGCTGCCCAGCTTGTTCTTGACATCAGCAGCGATGTTCTGTACGCTTGCGTAGTTGCCCTGTGCACGTGCGACAACTGCCTCAGTGACTGCGATAACGTCACGGTCTTCGATGGTGAACGGTGCGCTTTCGGCAGCGGCCAGCACCGAATCGACTACGATCTGTGCCAGGTCGTCGCCCTCACGGATGATAGGGGCGCGTACACCGCGCGATACAGTACCGATCATTCTCTCCATAAATTTCAATCCTCTTTCATGATTCAGATTTTGACATCTTGTGACGGCTATGCCGTCGGGCACTCTTTATTATACCGTTTTTTATGCGTCAGGACAACTATTAAACGCAAGAAAATGGCATTTTTTGCGAAGTATTGCAATGCGGCAGAGAAAAGAGGGAAAAGGAAGCGGGATGGCTTGACTTGGAGTAGACTCCATGGTGTATACTAAAACTGATTCGAGAGGTCTTTTGAAAAAGAGACAGAGAGAGGAGTTTTTTTGACTATGGAAGCTTCAAAGGTATATTTTGCCGATTTCCGCACGACCTTGACCGAGAACCTGCAGCAGAAGCTGTGGAGACTGCTGGACAAGGCGGGAATGGGAACGATTGACTTTGATAAAAAGTACGCCGCAATCAAGATGCACTTTGGTGAGCCAGGCAATCTGGCGTTTCTGCGTCCGAACTGGGCAAAGACGGTTGCAGATTACGTCAAGGCACACGGCGGCAAGCCCTTCCTGACCGACTGCAATACCCTGTACGTCGGCGGACGTAAGAACGCGCTTGATCATCTGGATTCGGCTTATCTCAACGGCTTTTCGCCACTGTCCACCGGCTGCCATGTCATCATCGGTGACGGCCTGAAGGGTACGGATGAGGTTTACGTCCCGGTCGAGGGCGGTGAGTACATCAAGGAAGCTAAGATCGGTACGGCGGTTATGGATGCCGACGTATTTATCTCGCTGAGCCACTTCAAGGGTCACGAGAACACCGGCTTTGGCGGTGCGCTCAAGAATATCGGCATGGGCTGCGGCTCGCGTGCCGGCAAGATGGAGATGCACAACGCAGGCAAGCCGCGCGTGCATGAAAAGAGATGCGTCGGATGCAGCATGTGTACCCGCGTGTGTGCGCATGGTGCAATCACCATCGCAGACCGCAAGGCAAGCATTGACCATAATAAGTGCGTCGGCTGCGGCCGCTGCATCGGTATGTGCCCGCAGGATGCCATCGCGTGCGATTACGATGAGTCCAATATCGTACTTAACCGCAAGATTGCCGAGTACACCAAGGCGGTCGTCGATGGCCGTCCGTGCTTCCATATCTCGCTGGTTCTGGACGTTTCGCCCAACTGTGATTGCCATGCAGAAAATGATGTGCCGATCGTACCCAATGTCGGTATGTTCGCATCGTTTGACCCGGTTGCACTCGATCAGGCATGCGCAGATGCGGTCAATGCAATGCCTGCAAACCCGCAGTCGGCACTGTTTGACGAGGGTGCAGAACACGATCATCACGATCATTTCCATGCAGCACACCCGGAGACCAATTGGCAGAGTGCACTCGAGCACGCGGAAAAGCTGGGACTGGGTACCAGAACTTATGAACTGGTAAAGATCTAACAGAAAGCACCGCACCAAATATTGAAGTTTGGATCAAACCTTTTCAAAGGTTTGCGGGTTCTCAGGGCAGAGCCCTGAGTCGCCCGTCGCAACGGGCGAAATCCCCCTTTGAAACCCGGTGTCCGACCCGGGTTTCAACCAAAACAAACAAAAAGAAAAGACCGTCCACATGGACGGTCTTTTCAGAGATTGCGCGACCTGCGGGTCGCGCTTTTCTTTTTTATTTTAGTTGATTCCGGCCAAAAGACCGGAATCAAGAGGGGATTTCGCCGTCTGCGGACGGCGACCAGGTTCCACCTGGACGGGCTCAAGGGACGCGTCCCTTGAGAATCCCGATTTCCGCCTTCGGCGGGTTTTCCTTATTCCTTCTTTTCGGTTACCTGATAAGCGGTGCGCGGCGTTGCGGGTTCATCGTGTGTGACGATATCGAAGTAATCCTCGTCCTGAATTTCCGGTCGACGGTGACGGATGACAGCGATAATGATTGCGTACAATACGATGGCGACCAGACCGCCGGAGAATCCATTATTATATAGATTCATACCTGCGACCGGGGAACCGGTATAGAGTACAACCGATGCATGGATAAAACCAGCGAGCACGCCATACGGCCAGCCGAAATAGCCGCTGATGGGTGCGAGGGTGGTGCAGAACAGGCAGGCAAGCTGGACGGCGCTGTCCGCGAGCGACCAGTGCATGACCACGCTGCCGAGCAGGACACCGAACATGACCGGGAACATGTTTGCCGGGTGTTTACCGAAAGCAGAAAAGCCCATGATGGTGAGGATACCGCCGACGGTGGGGCCGTTGAGGTCGCCGCCGATGGCGAGGATGAGTGCCAAACCGATCAGACCGTTGATGCCAGCGTTGACCAGCGTGGGTGCGGGACCGAACATGCGCAGGTAATCGCTGGGAGCGCGTCCGCTGGTGCGCAGCAGACGGCGATAGGTCGAGAGCACAGCCGCCGGGCGCTGACCGCACAGCAGCAGGCCGGACAGGATGAGCACGGCGCACAGGACGACGAGCAGAACGGTGAACGGCAGGGTGCAGCCGGTTGCCCAGCGGTACTGGGTGGTCGGGGTGGCACCGAGCGAGCTGATGAGCGGCACGACCAGAAAGGCGACCAGACCGCAGGCAAAACCGACATTATAAAGGTTCATGCCGTTTTGTACTTTATAAGTATAGGCCGACAGGGCGGGCAGGATAAAGCCGATAATCATACCGGCGAGGATGCCGGTCGGCAGGGTACCCCAGCCGTTGTCGAGTACAAAGTAGCTGACGACCGGAGACAGCGCGGTTGCCATCAGACCGGTGGGTGCGTACTTGGAAAAGGGCTCGTGACGGCTCTTGGCGTACAGCCATGCGCCGAGCAGAATGGGCCAGATGTTGAGGAAGTTTTTTCCGAACAGCGAAAAACCGGACATGAGACCGATGACGACCATCGTGATACCGTTGTAGGGTACGCGGGCAAAATGCAGAATGAGGATACTGATGGCCGTGACCAGCGCAGCATTCACCAGCGCGGGACCGGGGCCTGCGACGAGCACATAGTCGGTGATGAGCGCGGTTTCAGTCAAAATGATCTTGGACAGACCGGCGGGCAGCTGAGAGAGCGGGCCGAGCAGCAGACCGGCAACCAAAAGCAGGGCAGTATAGCCCCAGAGGAAGAACGGCATCCGCTCATAGCGTGCATGTGCGTGTGAATCCATGAAAGGGTCTCCTTTTGCGAAAAAATGCGGGGAAAATGCCCCGCTTTCTTGCATTATTGTAACAAATACGAAAAGGCACGTCAATAGCGGACGGAAAAAAGGACTGTCCCTGACAAGAGACAGTCCTGACGGTCACATGGTTACATGCCGCGCGAGGAAACTGGCGGCGGTCTGGCTGAGTTTGCTCTCGACCTCGGTGGCAACCATGTCGGTGCTGTCCGACAGGAGTGCTACGCAGCCGGTCACATCGCCCTCGGAGATGATGGGTGCAGCGACAACGACCTGGTAGGGGTCGTTGTCAGATACGTGCAGGGTGTCATCCGAGCCGGTGTGCTCGTAGACGTGGCGTTGCTCCATGAGGGTTTCCAGGTCGTTTGAGATGGCCTTTTCGAAGATATCCTTCTTGGCGCCGCCCGCCGCAGCGATTACCGCGTCGCGGTCACAGATGGCGCACGACAGACCGGCTGTTCGGGACAGTGCCTCGGCCAGCTCGCCCGCGAAGGTGCCCAGCTCGCCCATGGGCGAATATTTCTTGAAGATGACCTCGCCGTCGCGGTCGGTGTAGATCTCCAGCGGATCGCCGTCACTGATAACATTGGCATGAAACACCTTGTCCGGGCGCTTGCTCGACGACTGGACAATGGTGACGGGTGCGATATGCTCCATGCCGTTCTTAAAATTTACGGCGTCCTCCAGCGTACCCGCCCGCAGGATGGCATCGACATCGGCCTGCAGCTCGATCTCCAGATGATCCTCAAAGACCTTGATCTGTCGGATAATAAGCTCCAGATCATTCCGCTCGAGCGGATCCTTGTTCAGGATGTCGGCAAAGACATCCATCGCCGTGCGGGCTGCACGGTTGACCTGAATGATGGTGTTGCGCTTGTCCGACAGCATATCAATCTGATGGCGAATGCCCTCGATCTTCTTTTGCAGCTCTGCCTCGAGTTCATCATAGGTTTCCTCCAGCAGTTCTTCCTGATCGGGGTGCTTCATCAGGTCGCGGATGCGCTGGCGCTTGGTCGCCTTTAATTCGCTCTGCAGATCGACCAGAACCTCTGCCAGATGATCGGCGCTCTGTTCGGTCTCGGTCACGTCCCCCTGCTCACGGGCCAGATCCTGATTGAGTCGCTCGAGCATGTCTGCGGAATGTTCCATCACCTGCCGGATGTAGCTTTTGAGCAGCTCGTCGAGCTTGTCCGTCCGGATGTGGTGCGAGGTACATCCCGCTCGCCCGCGACGGTGGTAGGAACCGCAGGTGTACGCACTCTTGAGATCCTTGCGGCTCATGGCGAACATGGGACTGCCGCAGTCGCCGCAGACCAGAAAACCAGAGTAGACATTGTCGTATTTTTTGATGCCGCGATAGTGAGAAGTTGTGCGCTTTTCGCGCAGGGCCCGGGTGACCGCGAACGTGCGGTAGTCAATGATCGCCTGATGATGGTTCTCGATCACGATCTGTTCGTCCTCGGCCTGCCGGACATCCTTGCCGTTGATCTTCTTGCGCGTGTACTTACCCTGACGCAGCGTGCCGATGTAGAAATCGTTGTCCAGAATACCCTGTACGGTCACAATCGCCCAGGATGCCTTAACCGCACGCTTGTATTCCTCACCAGCCGCCTCTTTGCGGTCACGCTCGGCCATACGCGGGGTCGGGATGCCCTGCTCGGTCAGATAGTTTGCAATTTTTTTGTAACCCCACCCTTCCTCGTTGTACAGACGGAAGATCGTGCGCACAATGTCGGCCTCAGTGGGGACGATCTCAAACTCCTGCCGCTTGTTGATGATGTATCCGTAGGGTGCAGCGCAGATCCACTTGCCGTCAGCCTGTCGGCGCTTGATGACATTTTTTACCTTTTTGCTGGTATCCGTGACCGGCATCTCGTTGATGAGGAACTGAAACTGGATTTTCAGCCAGTCATCATCGTTGGGAAAGTCGATGCCGTCACCGATGGAAATGATGCGCACGCCGGCATCACGCAGATCTTCCAGCTCAACCAGACCACGGCTGTTGCGGCGCGAAAAACGGGAAAAATCCTTGACAATGAGGATTTCATACTTGTGTCCCATCAGCTTTTTGCGCAGTGCCTGATAGCCCTCGCGCTGTTCAAACGTGTAACCGGAGCGGTCACGATCCTCGTAGAAGGTGAGGGTGCTGCCCGGGAATTTCTGTCTGACAAAGTCCTGAATGATCGCCTTCTGGTTTTCGATGGACACGTTGTCCCGATCCAGATCGTCATCGACCGAAATTCGGCAGTAGCCTGCAATGTCAAATTTTTCGATCATGTATGGTTGCCTCCCTTCAGGTATTGTTCCATCACACGGTCAAATTCCGAGACATATTCCTCGTCCTGCTTTTTGCGGAACTCGGCATAGATCTCGCTGACCTTTTTGACTGCCGCCTCCCGCGAGATATGCCCCTTGTGATCGAGTACATTGCGGCGATTGTTTGTAAGAAAGCGGTCGGTCTCGTGCAGCCAATCCTCCATGCTCATCAGCTGCTCGTCCTCTGCCATCAGTTCGGCGTAGTCGATGAACATGGCTACCAGTCGGTTGAGCTTGGACAGCTCTTTTTCATTGAGGTAGTTTTTGGCCACCAGCGTATCGCTCTTAAGAATTTTGCCGTCGGGCGCACCCTTCCAAGTGGTCAGTCCCATGGTCGGACTGTCCAGTGTTGCCCGCTCAGCGATCAGCTCGGCAGCGGTCTTGCCGGTTACAGCAAAGTGCAGCTTGTTTTGCACGAAGGCATAAAAATCCTTGGTCGTCTGACTATTCTTGTCGTAGTCATAGCTGCACTGCTCAAATACATCGGCAATCTTCTGGTAGGCGCGGCGCTCGCTGGCGCGGATCTCACGGATGCGCTCGAGCAGTTCATCAAAGTAGTCCCGACCAAAGGGATTACCGTTTTTGAGCATGTCATCGTTGAGTACAAAGCCTTTCTGGATGTACTCTTTGAGTGTCTTGGTTGCCCACTGGCGGAAGCGGGTGGCTTTCTTGGAGTTGACCCGATAGCCCACGGCGATAATGGCATCAAGATTATAGTGGTCCAGCGTACGGCGCACCTGTCGGGAACCCTCCTGACGAACTACCGAAATTTTCTCGGTAGTTGCCTCGGGGGATAGCTCTTCCTCGGCATAGATGTTTTTGAGGTGTACAGAAATGTTGTCGGTCGAGCAGTCGAACAGCTCGGCCATACCACTCTGCGTCAGCCAGAAGGTCTCGTCCTGAAACACGACGTTGACGAACTCCTTCTCACTGCCATTGTTGTAGAGCAGGATCTGACCCTGCTGCATGGGGGATTGTTCCATGATGCCCTCCTCTTATCAACACAAAACAAAATTTGAATTTATATTACAGACAACATTGTAAAACGGATTGCGGTAAATTGCAAGCACCGCGTGAAAAAACAGGGCAGCAGTTTTTGGCTGCTGCCCGATATCACATAAATATGGCTGACTGACGCTGCTTTTGTACTTCTTGTTCGGCGAGGCGCTTGCGGTTATAGATCAATAAATCGCGCGTTTGCTGGTACAAATCGCCATCGCCGGACAGGAACACCGCGACAATATATTTTTGCGCTGTGTACTGCTGATACAGCGGCTTGAGTGACGCACGAAAAGCCGGGTCGTTTTTCTCGGCACGGGTCAGCCAGAGCTCTATGGTTTTTGTCTTTTCGTTTACTTGCATCTGCAATGGGCGTTCACCTCCGTGACAATATTTTCCACCGTTTTGAGCGGGTTTATACACCAAAACGGATTGAAAGGTCTGAGAATCCATGCGGTGCAGTCATCAAGCTGCACCGCATGGAATTGCACTCAATAACGCTCTGCGGCTTGTTCCAGAACGTCAATTTTGATACAGTAGACCCGCAGAGCGTCCGAGTCATCGGACACCTTGATCTGGTAGGTCCCCTGTTCTTGGATGCACAATGCACCGCAGGAAACAAGTTCTGCAACGATGCGATTGAGGGTCCAACCTCGGTATCCGGGACTCTGGTTTACTACCTGCTGGAGCGCACATGTACGAAGGCAGAGCTTATTTTTGATCAGCAGACCGTCGTATTTTAGCAGTTTGCGGATCTTTTTACCTTCTGGCATCAGGTTGAATTGCTGCCTGTGGTATGCATTCAGCAGGACGTAGGCAATGTTGCCCTCAGGTGTCAGACTGCGCACACGGGCAAGCGCTGCATTTGTTTGCTCAACTGAGTCGGCGAGCGCACGGTTAAAATTCTGGACAAGATCGCGTGCCAAGTTGTCAAATTGGATATCTGTTGCAAAAATGGCGACGAACTCCTGGAAAGCCCAATACAGTGCGGTCAGGTTGGTGCGAACACGCTGTTCGGGGCAGTTTTGCAGTGCAGGAATCTGCTCGTTGTTTTTCAGGAGATGATGTAATCGGCGGAGTAATTTTTCCGAATCAAGCAGATAATGTTGCAGAAATAGTTCAACCGCGCCTGCCATGACTCTTGGAGTCAGTGCGTCCGGTAAGTCCAGCGGCTGTGTAATGGGAGCCATCACGCAGCGGGTCACGTCCGATGCGTTTTCCAGCAGGAATTCTGCGGTCATGATGACGCCAGCAACATTATGGAGCGTCATTGTCTGTCCACCGGGGGCCTTTTTAATGATCTTGGTTACGTTGGCCGCTTCGCGTACGAGCTGCGCACCCAGATCTTTGCGCCGCTGCTGGGCGGCACGGCTGGCCGAGAGACAGAGATCATCCACAACGATCGGAAGGTCGCGTGCACTGGCCATGGCGTCCCGGGTGGCAGCGAGCGTACTGCCGGCGTCGAACAACAACGCAGGTCGGTCGGTGTCGATATTGTTTACGAAACCGGCAACACGCCGTGCAAGGGTGGTCTTGCCCAGGCCCTGTGCACCGGTAATGTACAAAACTGCCTGCAGGTCAACGCCGGACTTGATAACTGCCGAGCGAACGGTGGTCAGCAGCGTGTACGCCGTGGTCAGCAGCACCGCAGACGGTTGGTTCGTGAGCAGCTTGGCAAGGGTAACACACGCATCTGGGGTGCCTTCAGGAATGCGCCACGAGCATATGGGTTCAGCGATACACCGGTTACCCTTGTATCCGAGGACGCGGTTGCCGAGCACGACGCAGGTCGCTCCATTATCAAGATGCACGATGCCATTTTGGGCGAAAAAGTATGCTCTGACGGTGTTTTTCTCGGGATTTTCAAGAAATTTCTGCGCAATCTCGACTAGATACGTGTCGAGCACAGCACGATGACGAGATGACGAGCACTGCAGTAGGGGAATCGCCCGATGCAGTGCCCTGTATCCCAGATCGCCCACCGCGACATCGACGCATTGGTCTACGAAGCTGCCGATACGGATGCGAACCCGGATGCACGTAGGCGCAGAGTCGCCTGGGCGATGGAATGCCTCAACAATCTCCGGAATTCCATTACAAATCATGCGGTCGCCTACATACAGACCTCGGCCTTCAATCACAGTTACTTTGTTACGCATTTTCGTTCTCCTCCTCGTTTTCGATCTCTTCAATGTCAGCCGGGTCGATTTCGACCGTGGGCTTGTTTTGCATCATTTCCAGCCGGGCTTCCAACCGACCCAGCTTCTCGGCCATCTCAAGATTGTCGTTGTACATCTGCCTCATCAACGGGGTCAGATCGACCTTGACGACCATGTCTTTGCGTGCCTTCTTACCCCCGGGAAAGTCGGGGACGAAGTCGCAGATTCCGTGCTTTTTCATTGATATCTCCTTAATTTGCTGGGGGATCTGGGCGAAATTTCCAGATCCCCCAGCGCCTGTGATGTATACCGGCGATTGTGCACGATCGCCGGGTGTGAATCTCATCGATGACAAGTGTATGATAACACGGTGATGGATAAGATATCTCGTCAAAAAATATGCATTTTTCTGCCAAATTTAACGGATTTTTGACGGGAGTTTGTAACAGTAAAAAATCGCTTGATTTATGATTTACACACAAATTATAGCTGTATACCAAGAATATATTGACTTTCTTTTGAAATAATACTCGATTATTGACATATTTCTGCATGTGAACTTGATGAAAGAAATATGTATCAAGTCTATACAAGTTTAAGTCATTTGGATGACAGATTCTGTACAAGATTAATCGCGAGTGCTACAATAAAACAAACAGAGAGGAGGAATTGGTGTGAATCTAAATACACTCGTATCTGTCCCGGTATCTCCATATTTTTTGAAAAAGGATCTTTACAGAAGTCTTCGCATCAAGGAATTATTAGATAAAAACGAAAGATTAAAGGCATTTTTGAATGAGCAAGAAAACAATGCATCTGTTTTACACCAGATTTTTGAAGTGCTCAATCTATTGTCTTCCAACGAAAAAATACGAGATAATTTAAAGGATTTCCAAGCGATAGTACCGTTTGTTTTCGGTGAGTATAACGAATACGGGAAAATTATAGAGGAAGTATCCTTTGAGTACCTGAAAGAATATGATGATCGTTTAGAGCTGGAAGCATATCTGGAAGTATTTTTAGCTCGACTCAACTCTAAGCTTAAACGTTCAGAGCAAAATATTGAGCTTCCGGCAGGAATAGCGAAGGATGAAATCCTTAAACCGTTGGAAGAACGTATTAATACGCAGTATCAGTTATTTTATCAGAAATTGGAGCACCAATTAACGACATCCACTTTGTTGAAAGGAAAAGCAAAGTGCAAAAAACCTCTGCTTCAACTACTATTCTCAGACTATTGGATTTATCCAGCGCTTCCCGCATTGTTTGCGCTGTCCGCAGCAGTCCAAATCTTTTACAATCGATCTCCGAGTAAAGAAAGCTTGCTCAAAATCAATGTCACTCCACATATCGCTGATATCAAAATTGCGGATACAAGAGTGATTTATAAGGAATTAATCGATTTGACCAAAAAACTGGGAACAGATCTAGTAGATCAGCTAGGAGAGTTGTATCATACCATTGGTTTGCAGCATGTTACCAAAATGAATATCTGCAAACAAGCTTTTTGGCCTGAAGATTATGAGGAAAACCTAGATGAGGAGATCAAAGACTGGAATAAATACTTTTCTAGACAATTGAAATTTCCAACTCCAGTTTGCCGCGTACATTTAGTAGCATCGAAAGTGGCCAAGTTTGCCAAGTTAGATTCTCAGAAGACAGCGAAACTGTATGAAAACATCACAAATTATTTGTTGGACTTCAATTACAATGGAGATAATATTAAAGAAGAATATGGTGAAACTGTACTTCATTTGATTCAATTCTTTCGGATATTTACCAAACCAGATACTTATTACGGCAAGACAGCATTAAACGTAATTTTTAATAATAACTTGGACAATCTTGAAAAAGATGAACTTAAATTCTTTATCACACGTGAGAATCCGACGCGTGATAAGGCCGTAAAGAAATTCTTTGATAAGTACTTCATGTATACGAAGCTGGGTAAGGAGTTAATTTATCGTTCTGCACCGTATCGTCCCTATACAGGCAGCGGAAAGAATCTTCCTAAATACTATAGAAAAAGTATAGATAACTTCTGGGGAACATCGAGCGGTAAAAAAGAAATTCGAAAAAGGATTCAACAGCATCTGACCGTGCGCGATGCGATTAAACTCGTGACGCTTCACGAAGATAAACCCACCTCATTTAAATCAGAGGCAGAGAAACACTGGAAAAAGATCAAGCAGAAGTATTTGAACGATCTTGAACGTGAAAAAGAGAAGGTCAAAGTTATAGAGTGGGACAAGTACGAGTCACTTCCTGAAAAGGATGAGGAAAGTGTGCAAGAACTACTCTACGATGAGGCTATGTGCGCAGTTGGTTTTTATTTTGCGGAGCTGGTCAGAATCGCACCATATTATGCTGAGGATACGACGGAATCATAATCCGTTATAAGTCCAACATGAGGGAAGGTGTATATGCACCTTCCCTTTCTGTTGACCTCGGAGTACATCTTGAGAGAACTCAAATGATGGGTTGTCTAATCTCCGTCCTCGTCTTCCAGCAGATCAATGATCTCACCGATCACGACCAGAATGGTTCCTAGACCCATAGGTTCACTCCCCTTTCTTATTAGTAGTATGCGTATAACAACTCGGCCGCGGCTTCGTGCAGCAGTGCCGGATTGTACAGCAGTTCCTCGATTTCGCACGGGTCGTATCCCAGATCGACCAGCGCCAGCACCTCATCTTCGGACACGCCCATAGATTTCGCAGTCTGAATTAGAAGGTCGGTTTGCCCATCTATTGCTTCCGGCTCGTCCACTTCATCAAACCATGAAAGCATGCGAAACCGTGGATTGCGCCAAAAGTGTTCCATGCTGTGATTTGGAGTGAAGCGTCCAAAACTGCGCTGGCCGGTTCGATCAATCTTCAAAATATCGCCCTCTTCGGTATGGATTTCTTCCCGATGGTGCAGGCGCAGCTTTCGCATTGCCCGCCGCAGAATTTCTTCGGTGGACGCATATAAGTAGAAGCCGCCGAAATCAAAGATCGCGAGCGGGTTATCGCCACGAACAAAATACAGGTTGTCGTCCCGGTCGAGCACCGTAAATACAAAAGAACCCTGGATTTTCTCCGCCATTGCGCTGATGGCCGTGAAATCCAGGGTTTTCTGTTGTTCGAGCAGCTGCACAGCGACATAGCTGTCGGTCTGAATCCGGGTATCCGGAAGATTTTCGGTCTGCCGGAGCTCTCTGTCGTTCCACAATACGCCATTGTGTGCCAAGGCGAAAGAGCCGGTTGACCACGGGTGATTGTTGAAGTTGTCTGCCGGTCTGCCTTGAGTGGCAAGCCGGGTGTGTCCCATGACGACACTCACACCATTGGGCACATGAAACTTTAGCTTATGCGCGGCGAACGGGCGCTTGAATACCTTAATGTTCCCGCCAAAGTTATACGCGATACCCGTCGCGTCCGTTCCGCGCACCTCGCATTCTTTACTAAGCACCTGTAAAATGTGGTTCTTTTGCCGTGTTGTCAGGGCATTTTGATAGTCGATCAGTCCAAACAAACTGCACATTTATTCATCCTCCTCGTAAGCAATCGGGTCATTTTTGTAGAGATTCCGTTCTTTTAAGTACTGGATGAGCTCAGGTTCATGAATCCGGTCAAGGAATCCATGCCAGGACAGCTCCTGCAATTCCCCATCAGACAATAAGACAGCCACATCGCAGATGGCGTTTACCAACTGCAGCGTGGCGATCAGGGTGTTGTATTTGAGCGTGCCGCGGAAAATTCGGATTTCTACGGTGTCCTCGTTGGTAAGATTCACGGCGGTATAGCGTCCCGCACGGGAGTCCTTTGCCGACTCCATCACAGCTTTCGGCGATAATTTCATACCATAGCGTGCTGCCCAGCGGTTGATCTGCCGCTCGGTGCGTCGGGAGAACCGCAGCAACTCCGTCCAGAATTTCTCAACGAAGTAGATCAGCCGCGCAATCGACAGTTCCTGCTCCTGCTCGGTTTCGCCGAAAGCGGCGCGGGAGATGTGAACGTGCAGTCCGCAGGTTGTCGTGCGGTGGCTGAGATAGCCAAGCCCGACCGCCTTGCGCAGGACATTTTTCCATGGCATCTGTTCTAGATGGTACTGCAAGGTCATCGGATGCGTGACCAGTTCCATGCCGCAGTCGAGCGAACCGTCGCTTTTAATGTATAAATTCTGCGCGTCCTCGTTGGCGACACTCAGGATTTCTCCGGCATTCTTGCGGCTCTTGCCATTGCCGTCGATCTCCAGTTCTACACCAAAGAAACGTGCATTGTCGCGCTCGCCATGGAAAACCAGCCGCGGTGTGTAGCTGTAATCGTGAATGGTCGCCTGCTGCAAACGAGCTTGCAGACAGTCGTAGCACAGCGGTTCGTCCTCATCGTCGTCCTCGTAGTAGGCATCGCTGTATGAAATGACGCGCCCGCAGCGTTCGCAGTGCGTATAATGCCGCTCGTAGCAATGCTCGCACAGAGTGATGTTTTCGTCTCCGTGGTCATCCGACAGAAATAACCGCTCTCCGCAGCAATCACAGACTGTGGTAGAGGTATCCACGCAGTCTGGGCACAAAATCGTATCGGCTACCATCGTGCAGGCATCCGCCGGGACTCGTTCACCACAGCGCTCACAGACATAAAAATGATCGTTCATAATGCAGTCCTCCTTTAATATTCTTCTGCTAACAACATGGTGATGTGATCGGGATCTTCGATGATGTACACCTTGGCATCAACAGGCTGCTCGCCCGGGATCACGACAACGTGCTGGTATTCCGGCTGCTCCTGAACATGCTCAATGCGCTGGCGGTCACCATCACAGGATAATCGGAAGATTTGCAGATAATCCCGCTCGGGGACTTCTATGCTGTCTCTCATATACCATAAGAGCGTTTGCAGCCAAGGTGGAATGGTGGTCTGGATACCATGGGTGATGTAACGGGATTTCATAGGGATCAGCTCCTTATAGAATAGTAAAAGCCGAAGGATTTGTCCTTCGGCTTCACTTCTATACTATATATTCGATTTGATTTGAGTCTCACTTTTTCGGTTCTTTTGAAAACATGCTATGGCGAGAATGAAAGGTTTTGGACGGTGGCAGCATGGCTGCCTGATCGGTCAATCCCAGAAGATACTCCACATTGACCTTGTAAAACCGGGACAAACGGATCAAAAGTTCAATCGGGATCTCTCGCACCCCATTTTCATAGTTGCAGTAGGTGTTCTGCGCAACCTGGAGATATTCTGCAACTTCCCGCTGGGTAATATCACGGTCTTCTCTCAGTTCTTTGATTCGATTTGGATACATGGGCAGCCTCCTTATATCAATTGTAAAGATGCTGTACCATGGCATTGACTTTTATCTCGTTTTGAGATAATATATGCTTGTAAGCTACAAATGATTCCCTCTAATTCCATGTACGAAAGAGGTGCAGCAGATGGCAAATTACCGTGATACTTATTTTGGCAGCAATCCCAGCGACCACGGTTGGTACACGTGTGTCAGATGTGGTCGGAAACTGCGGCGCGGCGATGTGGATATCGATCACATCATCCCCCAAAGCAGAGGCGGTGCTGACGGAGAATGGAACCTGCAATGTATGTGCAGGCACTGCAACCGCTCCAAGCAGGATGACACGCGCGACACCGTGCCTGATCTCATCCGCAGCACCGGTCGTATTGTCTCTCGCGAGAGCAAAAAAACTCCTTTCTCACGCTTTCTGTCCAAAAAATAATTGTAATTTGCAGTCAAGGAGAGGTTTTTTATGTCATTCTGGGAAAAAGCAAGTGCGCTGGGTCAATCAGCATGCGAAAAGATGGAGAAGTTCAATGAAGATGTGGAGCATTGGATGTACTGTTATCGCAATTATGATGATGAAAAACTGCTGAAAATCGAAAAGAAAGGTGCAGTCGTTCAAAGATGCGCTGCCCGTAAGCTGCTCGAAGAGCGCGGCTACGATTTCTAACCCTATACTGTTTACCCAAATCTTTTTTTGAGCGGCTGTACCTCTTGTGCAGCCGCTCATTGTATAAAGCAGTTGTATGTCTTACCCATTGTGCGTAACCAGTATAAAAAATAAACTGTTCTATCTTGTGCGAGGGAAAGTGTTCTGACAGGAAAATATGAAGTTTAAGTGGAGGGACGTCGCGTAAGCGGTGTCTCTTTTGGTTTTTGCGTGTATGAGAACCAATTGCTGCACAGCTTTGATCTTTCCAGTAAAATAAATATGATACTTTGATATTTACAAGGATGGAGAGAATGGCCATGCACGATGCAACGAACCAATTATCAGCTTTTGCAGAACAGCTCCGGGAGGATGAACGCAGCGAGGGTACGATTGAAAAATATATGCGCGATGTGCGCAATTTTTTTTGCTGGTTGGCCGATAAAGCGCTGGAAAAAGTGCAGGTCTGTGCATGGAAAACGACGCTGCTTGCCGATGGCTACGCGCCGGAAACGGTCAACTCGATGATCATCGCACTCAATCGTTTTCTGGACTTTATCGATCGTTCGGACTGTCGGGTGCATACGCTGCGCATCCAGCGTAAATTATTCCGCAGTCAGGAACGAGAATTAACCCGAGAAGAATATGAACGACTTGTCCAGACTGCCGAGCGCAAGGGACAAGAGCGCCTCGCACTGCTGCTGGAATCCATCGCCGCCACCGGAATCCGGGTGTCTGAGGTCAAATATCTGACGGTTGAAGCGGCCAGAGCCGGACGGGCGGAAATTGCACTCAAGGGCAAGATTCGTGTGATTTTACTGCCGAATAAGCTGTGCCGCAAGCTATTGAAGTATGCAAAAAAACAAAAAACCGTTTCCGGTGAGATTTTTCTCACGAAAAACGGGAAAA
>NZ_NFKK01000013.1:0-75135 GCF_002160355.1 Butyricicoccus pullicaecorum | reverse complement strand
TTTTTTGTACCGCGTGTCAATTTCATCAGGAAATTGACCAAGGTACCAACCGCTAAAGTTTTTTAAGCGCTCACCTTTCGGTGAAGTGCTTATTTATTTTACCAGACTCTTTTCTGTTTGTCAAGCTCTTTTTTAACTTTTTTCGAAGTTTTTCGCACTCCGAATCGTTAAATCTGAACTTTTCCAAACTTTTCGTCCGGTTTCGCTGATCAATCGGTCAGCCTATTTATAATACCACAGCCAGAATCCTGTGTCAACAACTTTTTTTCACTTTCTTGACCCATTATTCAAAAAGTTTCAAATCGTCGTGACGCTTCTTTCGTTGTGGAGGCCGCCTCTCGGAGACAGCCTGTATAGGATACCACCGCGGTCGACCGTTGTCAATCTTTTTTTACAAAATTTGACTTCTTTTTTTGTGCAAAAAAGAAGTCGGTCAAAGACCGACTTCTCCATGCAGCGCAAAGCCTTACGCTTCCAGCTCTGCTTCCTTCTTATTAAATACTTCCTTGTCGAGTGCCTGATTCTGGTTTGCGACGATGGTCGTGCAGACTGCGTCACCGGTGATGTTGACCGCAGTACGCGACATATCCAGAATACGGTCGATACCCATAATAAAGCCGATGCCTTCGATGGGCAGGCCGACCGAGGTCAGAACCATAGACAGGGTGACCAGACCAACCGACGGAACGCCAGCCGTACCGATCGACGCCAGGGTCGCGGTCGCAATAACGGTCAAGTAGTCCATCGGGGTCAGCGCGATGCCGTAAGCCTGCGCGATGAACACGACCGCAACGCCCTGCATGATGGACGTACCATCCATATTGATGGTCGCGCCCAGCGGGATAGTAAAGGACGAAATGCGGCGCGATACGCCCATCTTGCGCTCCAGCGTATCAATCGACAGCGGGATGGTCGCATTGGAGGTCGCGGTCGAGAACGCAAAGCCCATGACCGGCAGAAACTTCTTGATAAAACGGATGGGATTGAGTCCGGTGAATACCTTGAGCAGGATCTGATAAACGCCCAGGCACTGAATGACCAGCGCGAGCATAACCGCAAACATATATTTGATGAGCGGCTGGAATGCGTCAAAGCCCATGCCCGAGAAGGTACGTGCGATCAGGCAGAAAACGCCGATCGGTGCCAGCGACATGACCATCATGGTCATTTCCATCATAATATCGTTGCCCTGCTGGAACAGGTTGTGTACGATCTGGGTCTTGTCGCCCAGCTTTGCCAGGATGATACCGACGATGATGGCAAAGACGATGATCTGCAGCATGTTGCCGGTTGCCAGCGACTCAATCGGGTTTTTGGGGATGATATCGAGCAGCGTGTCTACCATGGACGTCTGGGTGGTTGCGATCTGAGTCTCAGCCACTTCCAGCGTATTCAGATCCATGCCAACACCGGGGTTAATGATGCGGGCAACGGTCAGTGCAACCGCGACCGCAAGCGCGGTTGTAATAATGTAAAAGACAACCGTGCGCACGCCGACTTTACCAAGCGTCTTGGTATCGCCGATCGCGGACGCGCCGCAGATGAGCGAGCACAGAACCAGCGGTACGACCAGCATCTGCATGAGGCGCAGGAAGCCCTGTCCGACCACATAGAACACGCCGTCGACCAGAATATTCTGTACGGCGTCATTGGGCAGCACGCAGTAGTGCAGGAAAACGCCCAGAATCGCGCCCAGCAACAGCGAAATAAAGATACGCGTTGTCAGGCCGATCTTTTTCTTCTCTGTCTTAGCCATCACCGCGCCCCCTTCTTACCGAAATAATCGGTCAGTGCGGTTTTCCAGTCGGGCATCTCGTACAGGCCGGTCATGCGCATCATCATATTGTCCAGCAGCGTAAAGCGCGGACGCATGGTCTCGCCTGCGACCGTGGTCTGCACCAGATTTTCGTCGTAACCGCTCAGGCGCAGAATCTCACGCGCAAACTCGGCACGGGTGCACGCACCGGTGCAGGATGCGTGGTACACGCCGTACTCACGCGATTCGATCAGCTTCTGGATGAAGCCGGCCAGCGCGTCGGCACTGGTCGGGGACGAAATCTCGTCGCCGGCAACCTGGATCGGCTCCCCCTTCTTGCCTGCTTCCAGTACCTGATGCAGGAAATCGTTTGCACCTGCACCGTAAATCCACGACGAGCGCACGATGACATGCTTGTCGGTCAGCTCACGTACCAGACGCTCACCCGCATACTTGCTCTTGCCGTAGATCGTAACCGGGTGCGGCTCCAAAAACTCGTGCAGCGGCTTGTTGCTCATGCCCTCGAACACGTCGTCGGTCGAGATCTGAATGAGCTTTGCATCAATGCGGCGGGCGGCAATGGCCAGATTGCGCGCGCCGAGTGCGTTTGCCTTGTACGCTTCCTCGGGCGAGGCCTCGCACTTCTGCACGTCGGTCAGACCGGCACAGTTGATAATGACGTCGGGATGGCTGACATCCGCAAAGTGGTTGACCGCTTCGCTGTCGCCGATCGGCACGTCCAGATCGCTCGGCAGGATGCGGTATTCAATATTGGTCAGCAGGCGGCACAGCGCCGAGCCCAGACGGCCGGACGAGCCTGTGATCCAAATACGCGTATAACTCATACGCAGGTTCCCCCTTTTCCGAAAACTATAAAAACTTACTGAATGATTATACACCTATTTCACCGCGCTCTCAATCCCATTTTTGCCATTTCTTGTATTTTTTGCACGCATAAAGCGTCATTTTATCAGAGCGTGTCACAATTTGCAGAAAATTTGCGCATGAATTTATATACAAACTCGCCCCTATATGCATTTTTCCCAGTTCCATTCGGTCGTTTTTGTTTATATCGCAAAATATCTGTGTATGTGTTACAAAATTCACTGAAAATTTTGTGAAATTTATTGAAACTGAAACTTTCCCCCACAGGTTGCATCTGATATAATGGAAAAAAATAATTCCGGCGTATGCGCCGCACGATCAATCATTCGGAGGAACCCATGAGTGATACCGCGCCGACCCTGATTTTATTATTTGTTGTATGTAATCTGGCGGAAAACTTGTATCATCTGTACTTTTTGTCGCGGATGGACACGCTGACCACCCGTCCGCTCTCTCTGATTTTGATTCAGCTTTTGTCCGTCGCCGCACAGACTTTTCTGCTGTTTTCCCCGCATTATTTCTCGCTGTCTCTGTTTTACGGGCTGATTTTCGTCTGTCAGTTTGCACAGAGTATGGTATGCCGTCTGTCACGCACCACGCCATTTGAAACCTTTATCGTGCGTTTCGTGCAGATGGTCGCGGTGCACCTGTGCCTGATCAGCATTTTTGCACTGCATTCCGATCGCAGTCTGGACGAGATTCTTTCCATGCAGACCTCGCGCGTGTTCAGTATCTGCATTGCGCTGGGCTTCGGCCTTCTGGTAAAGCTCTTAAACCGGCTCTTTCTGCCGCAGTACCGCTCCATTCTCGATCACGGACAGATCAAAGATTTTCGCTTTTTCAAGCACTTTACCATGCTCAGCGTCATCTATCTGTTTGCGCAGAGTATCCTGTGCGACCTCGACCCCACCCATCTGCTTATTCCGGCTTTTCTGCTCGGCTCCAACCTGCTTTTGATCTTTCTGCTGGTGGGCTATCTGGTCAACATCTATTATATCTCGCTGACCAGCGACGCCGAGCACTCTTATGATGAGCTTAACCGCTCGCTTGCCCAGGCCGACAGCCGTCTGCGCATCCTGCGCCACAGTGCCTATCACGACGAGCTGACCGGTGCGTTTTCCCGTGTTTACGCCTTCCAGTACATCGGCACGCTGCTCGAACAGCACACGCTGTTCGCGGTGGTCTACTTCGATCTCGACCGCCTCAAGCACATCAACGACACCCACGGCCACCAGCAGGGTGACCACTACCTTTGCAGCTTTGTCGACCAGATGCACCACCATATTCGACCCTCGGACGCACTCGCACGCATCGGCGGCGATGAATTTGTGCTCATCCTGCCCGGATGCGACCGCGTGATGGCCGACCAGCGTATGGAGGAGATCGGGCGCGAGATCGAACAGGGCGAGGAAGCGCTGCTGTTCAGCTTCGGTACTTCGGACTCGACCGAGGCGCGCGACGTGCACACCCTGCTCGAATGCGCAGACCAGCGCATGTACACCCGCAAAAAAGAGCGGAAAGGACGGTCGGATCATGCATGACAATTTGATCTTTCTCCTGTGCACGGCCATCTCTTACTATATTTACTGCGGCGGTGCGCTTAAAATCGGCTATACCGTTCTGACCCCGCAGCCGGTGAGCCGTCTGTCCTCGACCATCGTCTTTCCCATCAATTTTTCCGTGCTCTGTCTGGTCGCCGCACTGGAACTCGAGCTGATTGCCAACTGGATTTTATTCCTGATTATCCTGTCCATTGAATTTCTCATCCTGTTCCCATCGGACAAGCTGGGCGCATTCTTTCTCACCCTGCTGTGCATCCTGTGCGGGATGGCGGTCAATCTGCTCCTGCGCGCAGCCTTTTCACTGGTTCTGCGCATTCCGCTGGCCAGTTTTTCCCCGTTTGACTTCCTGCGCGTGTCCTCGGCAGTCGTCGGCTTCATGCTGACCGGTCTTGGACTGCGCTGGCTGTCCGGCAGCCGCTATGCCGCATCGCTTGTCCGCATTCTGCGCCTGCGGCGGCATCTGCCGTTTTTGCTCTGGATTATGGTGGTGCTGTTCGTGTCTCTGACCCTGCACCTGCTCTTGTACTTGCGGCTCGACTATTCCCCGCTGCCCAAGCTGTGGAGTCTGGCATCCTGCCTGTTTGCCCTGCTCGGTCTGTACTGGTCGCTGTGCTACGCCGCCCGCCTGAGCTACCTCGATCACCTGCATCTGCAAAACACAACCCTGCAAAAGGCGCTCGCCTTCCGGCAGGTGCAGGAAGCACAGCTCGCCGCGGCTTCCAATCAGGACGCTCTGACCGGTCTGCCCAACCGCCGCGCGGCACAGCAGACACTGACCCACTGGCTGGAACAGGACACACCCTTTGCGCTGTGCCTGATCGATCTGGACGGACTCAAACAGGTCAACGACGTATACGGCCACAGTCATGGCGATCAGTACATTCTGACCGTGTCCCAGCTCCTGCAGCACGCCTGCCGCAAGGATGAGGACGCGCTGTTCCGCTTCGGCGGGGACGAATTCATCCTGTTATTCCACAATATGACCCGGGATTCCGCCCGTCAGCGTCTGGAATCGATCAGTGAAGCGCTCGCCCAGACCGAAGGAAATATGCCGATGGCGTTCAGCTACGGCATTGCGCTGCGCCAGCCCAATGACACACTTGATACGATCATTCAGCGCGCGGACTCGCAGATGTACGACATGAAACACGCGCATAAATCCCGGCAAAGCCGGGATTTGAAGGAAGAAGTAAGAGTGAATAGGGAATAGGTGTTTTCACTTTTTACTTCTTCACTTTTTACTTCTTCACTCTTCACTATTCACTATTCACTATTACCTATCAGACAAAAAAACCACCCAATCGGGTGGTTTTTTGTGTCTCTCGGTGCGGTCAGAGGAAGAAGTCGGCCAACGTGTCGTCGATTTCGTCCTGCGTAATACCGATATAGCGCAGAGTGATGGACGGCGACGCGTGGTTGAAGAGCTGCTGGAGCAGCGCCACGTCCTTGTATCGCTTATAATGGAAATATCCGAAGGTCTTGCGCAGCGTGTGCGTGCCGATGTTGTCCAGCCCGACCTCGCGTGCGGCGTCGTTTAAAATATAGTACGCCTGAATGCGGCTGATGTGCCCGCCCTTGCGGCTGGGAAAGACGTATTCCTCGGGCGCGCGCCCGACGGTGTACTGCTCGATCTCGTGGCGCAGCTGGTTATTGATAAAAAAGCGCTTGCGCTTTCCGGTCTTTTTCTCCTGCACGACCAGATGGGTGCCCATGAGGTCACCGATGCGCAGCGGCAGCAGGTCGCTGATGCGCATTCCCACATTGATGCCCAGAACGAACAAAAAATAGTTGCGTTCGCTCTTGCACAGCAGGGCTTTTTTCATCGCGTCGATCTTGGCATGGTCGCGGATCGGCTGAACGGTTTTCATCTATCCCATCCTTTCTTTATCAAACAGTATACTACAATATGTTAAATTCAGGCAAGTCCTACGGACAAAGTGCAAAATATACAACCCTCTTTCTGTGTTTTTGTGCAGGGTGACAGGATTCTATTTAACACAATGTGGATTTTGTTAAATAGCGATCGGACAGCGCAAGCGTCGGCATAGAAGGGCATAAAAAAACAGGATACAATCGGCTGACTGCATCCTGTTTTGCTTATTCGGTTTTGGATGAATTTTCCTGTGGGCGCAGGTCGCGGGTATATCCTGCCACAATGTACCCTTTTTGATACGGCATCCGAACGAGCGTAATCTCTGCCGGAATGGGTGTGCCGTCCAGCTTTTGATGCATCCACGAGAAGACCGTGCGCCCCTCGCGGAACGCCTGGGAAATCTTTTCGTATGCGACCTCGGAGGACGGACGGCCATCGGGCTGGCAGGGCGGGGACAACTCAAAGAAGCGTTCTAGGTATTCACCCTCGTTGCGCAGGTCGAACAGCTCGACCACCGCGGTATTGCACGCCATATTCTCGAATTTTTCATTCCACACGTTAATGCTGAGCGGCGTTGCGTTCATCATCGTGCGCAGCAAGTCGTTGTCGCTGAGCATGGTGTTGTTGCGCTCCTGCTTATCAGCCCGTGCCGAACGGGACCGGAAACAGTCGGGGTGGGCAATCAGGTCACGCGCGAAGGTATCCGCGTCCAGCGGTTTGGACGTGTAATAGCCCTGACAGGTGTCGGCGTACAGGTTGTTGACCGTGCGCAGCTCGTCCTGCGTCTCGATGCCCTCAACGCACACGCGCAAGCCGGCGTTGTGGCACAGGGCAATGACCGCCTTGACGAAGTTATAGTTATAACTGTTGTTGTGAATGGATGTGATAAACGAGCGGTCGATCTTGACGATATCGCTCGGCAGCTGCTGCAAGCGTCCGAGAGAGGAATAGCCAGTGCCGAAGTCGTCGATCGCCAGCCGGATGCCGCCCGCACGCAGGGTGGACAGCGTCTGTGCAACACCGCTCTCCTCGTCGGCAAAGCAACTCTCGGTCAGCTCGAGCACCAGATGCTCGGGCGGCAGACCGATCTCGTTTAACGTCTGGAACACGCGCTGACTGAACCCGTCGCCGAGCGACTGATAGAGCGAGACATTGACGTTCATGGTGAATTCGGGCAGCTGCTCGACCCAAGTCTTGCACACTGACACCGCCTGTCGGAATGCCCACATGCCCACGTCGCTCATCAGTCCCTCGCGCTCGAGCAAGGGAACGAAGCTGTCCGGTCGAATGCGTCCGAATTCCGGGCTTTCGTAGCGCAAAAGCGCTTCTGCACCCACCAAACGCAGCGAATCTGCCGTGCAAATGGGCTGGTACACCAGATAAAAGCCCTCAAATCCGCGGGCGACGCTCTGGCTGAGTTCCTGAATCAGTTTTTGCTCGTGCAGGGTGCTTGGCAGCATGGACGGGCAGAAGATTTTGAGTCGGTTCTTGCCGCTCTTCTTGGCCTGACGCATGGCAAGCACCGCGTTGCGCAGCAGACCTGCCCAATCAGGCCCGCTGTCGGCAAACATCGCCACGCCGCCCGAAATGCTGAACTGATAGCTGATGCCGTCCAGGCTGCGCAGGTGGCGGACGTACTCCTGCAAGCACTCGAACAGCTCGCGCATCTTGGCATGATTGCACGCACGGCACAGCACGAGGAACTGGTCGCCGTTGAGGCGGTACAGGTCAGCGCCCTCGGGCAGAAGTGCCTGCAATTCCTGAATGACTGTGCGCAGTACCATATCGCCGAATGCGTGTGAGTACAGCATATTGATGCGGGTAAAATCGTCGATGTTAAAGAGCAGAATGCCGCACTGCTGCGCCTGTCCGTGCGCAATCAGCGACTCGACCACCCGGCGGCAGCGGTCACTCGTGTGCAGACCGGTCACGCGATCGACCTCGCCGTCCTGCTCGAGATTCTCCAGAATGCCGATGACGTGGGTGGGCTTGTCCATGCCGGGCGGCTGGTAGATGCGTCCGCGCGCACGCACCCAGAAATACCGTCCTGAGGTTGCACGCATCTGAAATTCGTCGTCAAAAGTTTGTTTCTGTGTGCTGTACAGCAGCGAAATAGACTCGTCTACCCGGTCGCGATCACGCGGGTGAATGCGCGCAAGCCAGGTTTCACGCGCGTTCTGAATCACACACTCGGAAAAGCCGAAATCCTGCCTTGCTTTTTCCGAGATACAGATGCGGTCGCTCCTGATGTCGGTCAGGTACAAATATCCCATAATACTGTCTGCAACCGCGTCGTAAAGAAACTCCAGTGACGGGACAAAATCATGTATATTCATTTCCATTTTTGCCCTCCTGGGTACGTACTTTCAGCCGGTCAAAAATCGTGTGCAGACGGGCAAACCGTCCAGATTTTTTGCGGCAGAAAGGATGATTTATTTCTATCATTCTCTCACGTCCGAGGTACCTCTGTCAAGCCTTTCTATGTTTCATCTCCCGTCAAATGCACACCGCTGTTCTAGTCCGCGCGCGCCCTATTTTGTGTTTTATATTCCCTACGTTTTGTATCATTCATCCGGGTACAAAAACCTCTGTCCCATCGCATGGTTTCTGACCTTTTTTGTCCTCTCATTTGGCCCGCTGGTTTTGGGCTGCCCACATATTTTTTACGGCACTGTGCTAAAATAATGCTTGACAAAATTCGCCGTCCGGGCGTATACTGGCCTCGTTGATAGAACATACATCTTCAGGGCAGGGTGCAATTCCCTACCGGTGGTACAGCCCACGAGCCGCAAGGCATGATTCGGTGAAACTCCGAAGCCGACAGTACAGTCTGGATGAAAGAAGATGACAAAACCCCAAGATCACATGATCTGCGTGTATTTGCCGAACTTTTACGCCCTGGAATGCTTGCATTCCGGGTTTTTTTGTTGGTAAATGCGCTTATTTTTCGATTTTGTCTCATGCCCTGAACCCCAAGGTTCGGGGCATCTTTTTTTGCAGAAATGAGGCGGTATTTTATGAGCCATTCGGCTGAAGATCTGGAATATATGCGCCGTGCGCTGTCGCTTGCCGCACGCGGCGCGGGACATGTCAGCCCCAATCCTCTGGTCGGCGCGGTCATCGTCCGAGATGGCCGGGTGATCGGTGAGGGATGGCACGCCATGTTCGGCGGGCCGCACGCCGAGCGCAACGCGCTGGCAAACTGCACCGAGTCACCGCGCGGCGCGACCATCTACGTGACGCTTGAACCCTGCTGCCACCACGGCAAGACCCCGCCGTGCACCGACGCGCTCATCGAACAGGGACTTGCGCGCGTGGTCGTCGGTTCGTCCGACCCCAACCCGCTGGTTGCCGGGAAGGGCGTGCGCATCCTGCGCGAACACGGCATTGAAGTGGTGGAAAACGTCCTGAAAGACGAGTGTGACCGCTTAAACGCACCGTTTTTCCACTATATTCGCAACAAAACACCCTTTGTGGTGCTCAAATACGCCATGACCATGGACGGCAAGATTGCCACACGCACGGGCGCTTCCCAGTGGATTACCGGCGAAATTGCACGTGAGCAGGTGCATCGCGACCGCAACCGGTACACGGCGATCATGGTCGGTGTGGGCACGGTGCTGGCCGACGACCCCATGCTGACCTGCCGCATCCCCGGCGGACGCGACCCCATCCGCATCGTGTGCGACAGCCGCCTGTCTACCCCGCCCTCCGCCCGTCTGGTCGAGAGCGCGGGCAGCCTGACTACCATCTTGGCGACCTGCTGCACCGACTCCGACCGCCACGCACCCTATCTGGCCGCGGGATGCGAGATTTTGACCGTTCCGGCAGACGCCGACGGGCATGTCGATCTTGCAGCGCTCATGCAGGCACTCGGCGCACGCGGCATCGACAGCATCGTGCTCGAGGGCGGCGGCACGCTCGCCTGGGCGGCGCTGCGTGCGGGTATCGTCCACCGTGTCCAAGCCTACATCGCGCCCAAGCTGTTCGGCGGCGCACAGGCCAAAACCCCGGTGCAGGGCGTGGGCGTTGCCTACCCGGACGACGCCGTCCACCTGTCCGCACCCCGTGTCACCCAGCTGGGCGACGATCTGCTGCTGGAAAGTGAGGTCATTGCATGTTTACAGGAATCGTAGAGGAAGTCGGACGGGTACAGTCCATCCGGCGCGAGCCGGCAAACGCCGTGCTGACGATTACAGCGTCCAAGGTGCTCGAGGACGTGCATCTGGGCGACAGCATCGCGGTGTGCGGCGTGTGCCTGACGGTCACTTCGTTTACATCGAGCGCGTTCACCGCCGACGTGATGCACGAGACGCTGAACCGCTCGTCGCTCGGCGCACTGGGGCCGGGCAGTCCGGTCAATTTAGAGCGCGCCATGCCTGCAAATGGCCGCTTCGGCGGGCATATCGTGTCCGGTCACATCGACGGCACGGGCAGAATCACCCGTATTCGACCGGACGGCAATGCGGTCTGGTATACGGTCAGCGCCACGCCGTCGCTGCTGCGCTACATCGTGGAAAAAGGCTCGATCGCCATTGACGGCATCAGCCTGACCGTCGCGCAAGTCACCGGACGCGACTTCTCGGTCTCCATCATCCCGCACACCCAGGGACAGACCACCCTGTCCGCCCGACGGGTCGGGGATACGGTCAATCTGGAGACCGACTGCATCGGAAAATATGTCGAAAAACTGCTGGGCAGCCCGGATGCGGGCATCACCCAGGCATTCTTAGCCCGCTGCGGCTACTGATTTGGGAGGCTTTTTTATGCAACAGTACAACACCATCGAGCAGGCGCTCGAAGACCTGCGACAGGGCAAGATCATCCTGGTCACCGACGACGAAAACCGCGAAAATGAGGGCGATATGATCTGCGCCGCGCGGTTTGCGACCACAGAAAACGTCAATTTCATGGCGAAGTATGCCAAGGGACTGATCTGCACGCCCATGAGCGAGGAGATTGCCCAGCGTCTGGGTCTCGAGCAGATGGTTAAGGTCAACACCGACAACCACCAGACCGCCTTCACCGTGTCCATTGACCACGTCAAGACCACGACCGGTATCTCGGCCGAAGAGCGCGGTTTTACCTGCCGTGCCTGCGTCGACCCGGCTTCCCGCCCGGAGGATTTCCGCCGTCCGGGTCATGTGTTCCCGCTGGTTGCCCGCCGCGGCGGTGTGCTGTGCCGTCCGGGTCACACCGAGGCCACCGTTGACCTCATGCGTCACGCCGGCCTGCCCGAGTGCGGTCTGTGCTGCGAGATCATGCGCGACGATGGCACCATGATGCGCGGCGACGAGCTGCGTGAGCACGCGGAAAAATGGGGCATGACCATGATTACCATTCGGGATCTGCAGGACTACTGCCGCCGTCACGACAAACACGTCGTGCGCGAGGCCTGCGCCGAGATGCCCACCCGTTTCGGTGATTTCCGCATCTACGGCTATATCAACGACCTGACCGGCGAGCACCATGTCGCACTGGTCAAGGGCGAAATTGGCGACGGCAAACAGCTTCTGTGCCGCGTGCACTCCGAGTGCCTGACCGGCGACGTGTTCGGCTCGGCGCGGTGTGACTGCGGCCAGCAGCTCGCGGCAGCCCTCACCCAGATCGAGAAAGAGGGACGCGGTGTGCTGCTGTACATGCGTCAGGAAGGCCGCGGCATCGGCCTGATCAACAAGCTCAAGGCGTACGAGCTGCAGGAACAGGGCTTTGATACGGTCGAAGCCAATGTCAAGCTGGGCTTTGCTCCCGACCTGCGCGAGTACTGGATTGGTGCGCAGATCTTGCAGGATCTGGGCGCGAAGGAGCTGCGTCTCTTAACCAATAACCCGGAAAAGGTCTATGGTCTGGACGGTTTCGGCGTGGAGATCGTCGAGCGCGTACCCATTCAGGTTGCCGCAACCGCGCACGACCTGTTCTACCTCAAGACCAAGCAGAAGCGCATGGGACATATCTTGAACTACTAAGCACAAAATGACCGAAAGGATGAGTATAATGAATCTGTTTGAAGGAAAACTGACCGCGCAAAACATCAAGGTGGGCATCGTTGCCGCACGTTTTAACGAGTTCATCACCAGTAAGCTGCTGGGCGGCGCAATGGACGGCCTGACCCGCCTGGACGTGCGCGAGGAGGACATCGACGTTGCCTGGGTACCGGGTGCGTTTGAGATTCCGCTGATTGCGTCCAAGATGGCACAGAGCGGTAAGTACGACGCGGTCATCTGCTTGGGCGCTGTCATCCGCGGCAGCACCAGCCATTATGATTATGTGTGCGCGGAAGTGTCTAAGGGTATCGCACAGGTATCACTGTCGACCGGCGTACCGGTTATGTTCGGCGTGCTGACCACCGATACCATTGAGCAGGCGATCGAGCGTGCAGGCACTAAGGCGGGTAATAAGGGCTTTGACTGCGCACAGGGCGCAGTTGAGATGGTCAATTTGTGCCGCGCGATGGCTTAATCCCGCCCGCAGGCGAAATGAAGCTTTCGCTCAAGCCTTTCTCGAAAGGCTTGCGGAGTCTTGAGGCAGAGCCTCAAGTCGCGGCTCGCAAGCCGCGAAACTCCCCCTTTGATTCCGGTCTTTTGACCGGAATCAACCAAAATAAAAAAATAATCGCTCGCCGCAGCGAGCGAAATACCCCGCGGCCATTGGCCGCTCAT
The DNA here is from genome assembly GCF_002160355.1 of Butyricicoccus pullicaecorum. Taxonomy (NCBI): domain Bacteria; kingdom Bacillati; phylum Bacillota; class Clostridia; order Eubacteriales; family Butyricicoccaceae; genus Butyricicoccus; species Butyricicoccus pullicaecorum. The sequence goes on along the minus strand of NZ_NFKK01000013.1, from coordinate 62,400 downwards.
GGGAAAGACCGTCCCTTCGGACGGTCTTTCCTTTTTTGTTTGTTTGAATTGATTCCCGGGGCGGACACCGGGAATCAAAAAGGGGATTCCGCCGTCTGCGGACGGCGTCTCAGGGCTCTGCCCTGAGAACCCGCAGCCTTTCGAGAAAGGCTGGCGAAAGCTTTAATTAGGGGTGCGGTGCTTTTAGCCTTTATGACCGTGGAACAGACCCGTGAGCCAATCCATAAACCCGTGCTTTTTATCCGGTTCCAGATCAATCATCTGATCATCCGGTTCGAGTGCCTTGGCCATCAGCATCTGTTGACTATCAATCGGCGTCTCACGAATCGGACGGGTACGATAAGAGCCGTCGCGCTGCAAAGCGCGTGCCTTGACGTTATCCGCCCAGCAAGTATCCATCAGATAATGAATCTTCTCGCGGACGTTCTGATCGTAGATCGGGCATGCAACCTCCACGCGCTTTTCGGTATTGCGCGTCATAAAGTCAGCCGAGGCGATATACATACGCTCGTCATTTCCCTGACCAAAGCAATACACGCGGGAGTGTTCGAGGAAGCGTCCGACGATGGAAATGACCTCAATATTCTCGGTTTTCTCTGGGATATCGGGCAGAATACAGCAGATACCGCGCACGATCATACGCACGCGCACACCGGCGCACGAAGCCTGTTTGAGTTTCTCAATCAGGTCGATATCAGTGATGGCGTTCATCTTGATGAAGATGCGGCCCTCGCCGCGCTTGGCGATCTCGCGGTCGATCTCGCGGATGATGCCAGTTTTGAGCGAGGACGGGGCGACCATCAGGTGCTCGTACTGACCGGACACATTGCCAATGGCGAGGTTCTGGAAGAAGTGGTTTGCATCCTGACCGATCGCCGGATTGGCTGTAATCAGCGACAAGTCGGTATACTGCAAAGCGGTCTTTTCATTATAGTTACCCGTGCCGACCTGGGTGATATACTGCACGCTGCCCTGGCTGCGGCGGGTAATCAGGCAGACCTTGGAGTGCACCTTATAGTTCTCCACGCCATAAATGACCGTGCATCCGGCGTCCTCCAGACGTTCCGACCAGTCGATATTATTCTGCTCGTCGAAGCGTGCGCGCAGCTCGATAAAGGCGGTCACGTCCTTGCCGGCCTCGGCAGCCGCGCACAGGTACTCGACCAACTTGGCCTTACGCGCCAGTCGATAAATGGTGATTTTAATGGAAATAACATCCGGGTCGTATGCCGACTCGCGGATAAGATGCAAAAAGGTGTCCATGCCCTCAAACGGATAGGACAGCAGGATATCATGTGCCTGTACCTGCGGTGTAATGGGCGCATTTAAGCGCACCCCGTGCGGTACACCGGGTGTAAACGGCGCGTCGGTCAGTGCGCGGCGCTTATTTTCGCTGAGTTTTGCAGGCAGGGCAAAGGCATAACCCATTTTAAGCGGTGCATTGGTGACATAGACCTGTTCCTGTGTGACCGGCAGGTGCTCCTTGAGATACTTTAAGAAGGTCTCGCTGATCGGCCTGGACAGCTCGAGGCGCACGGGCGCGAGGCGCTGGCGCTGGCGCAGCAGTTTTTTCATCTTGCCGCGGAAATCGTCGCTGTCGAAGTCAAACGCCTCATCGTCGGGGTTGATATCGGCGTTACGGGTGACGCAGAAGACGGTCTTTTCCAGGATCGTGTCGTCCTTGAAGATCTGGGACACGTGCTCTAGGATGACTTCCTCAGTACGGATGTATCGCGTCTCGCCGCCGGGCAAAAAGATGACCTCGGGCAGGGCTGCGGGCACCGGGATGACCGCAAACATGGGATTGTTTTTATATTTGAGCCATGCGCCGATGTGCAGCGCCTTATTTTGCAGATGCGGGAAGGGATGGTGGGTGTCCACGATCTGCGGCGACAGGATGGGCGCGATGGAGGATTTGAAATACTGGCGCACGAACTTGACCTCGGTCTCTGCCAGCTCGTCATAGTGCAGCTGGCAGATGCCGTGCACGCGCAGCTGCTGTTCGACCTCCTGATAGATCTGCTGACGGCGGGCGTAGAGCACGCGGACGGCCTCATAGATGTGCGTCAGCTGCTCGCCAGGCGTCCAGCCGCTCTTCTGGTCGATGGTGTGCGTCTTGAAGTGGGACAGATCGAACAGACTGCCCACGCGAATCATAAAAAATTCGTCCAGGTTGCTGGTGAAGATGGCGATGAACTTGAGGCGCTCGAGCAGCGGCACGGTCTCGTCGGTGGCCTCCATCAGCACGCGCTCGTTAAAGCGCAGCCAGGACAGTTCTCGGTTTTGTGTAAATCTGGTATCGGGCATTTGGGGTTTCCCCGCCTCCTTAAAAATAAGTCCTATGACAGCTCATGCGTTTGAGCTGACTGACGACCGTGCTGCAAATCTCATTATACTCCTTTAAATAGGTGAGCTTGCGGCGATATTCCTCACTGCGCTTTTTCTGCTGCTGCCGCCAGACCGGGCAGGTCTTGTGACAGCCTTCCTGATACATCAGACAGGTGGACTTACAGGGAATCATGGCAAAGGCCCCTTTCTTTGGAAAAAAACGGTCAGGTGATCGCGTGCACACGGAATTGTCATTTCTATTTTCATGATATCCCGCATTGCGTGAAAAGACAATCGTACCTTGGAAAAGCATTTGTAAAATTTTGCAGAAATGGGTAGAAATCTAACAAAAAAGGAACGCTCGAAAGCGTTCCTTTGGGTTTTATGCCTGGGTATAGGACTGTGCAGCGGCAGAGCCTTCCAGCTTGCGGCGCTTGGACAGTTCAGCAACTGCGGTGTAGAGTACGTCGGTGGACGAATTGATTGCGGTCTCGCAGGAGTCCTGAATAACGCCGACGATGAAGCCAACGCCGACAACCTGCATCGCGACGTCGTTGGGGATGCCGAACAGGCTGCAAGCGAGCGGTACGAGCAGCAGCGAGCCGCCGGCAACGCCGGACGCACCGCAGGCCGAGACGGCAGACAGCACGCTCAGCACGACAGCCGATGCGAAGTCGACCTGGATGCCCAGGGTATTCGCAGCCGCCAGCGCCAGGATGGAAATGGTCACGGCAGCGCCGCCCATGTTGATGGTCGAGCCAAGCGGAATGGAGACCGCGTAGGTATCACGATCCAGACCCAGCTCCGCGCACAGGCGCATATTGACCGGGATATTTGCCGCAGAAGAGCGGGTAAAGAAAGCCGTGATGCCGCTGTCCTTGAGGCACTTGAGCACCAGCGGGAAGGGATTTCTGCGAATGCCGATGAAAACGATGATGGGATTGACCACGAAAGCGACGAAGGCCATGGTGCCGACCAGCAGCACGATGAGCTTGCCGTAGCTGAGCAGCGAGTCGATACCCTGCTGGGAAATGGTGGTGAAGACCAGACCCAGAACGCCGAAGGGTGCGCAGTTGATGATCCAGCGAACGATCTGCGAGATCGCGTCTGCAACCGACTCAATGGCGACCTTAACGCCCTCGGGCGCCTTGCGCAGCGCGATGCCGAGCAGGACAGCCCATGCCAGAATGCCGATATAGTTTGCATTGACCAGCGCGTCGACCGGGTTTGCGACCAGATTCATCATCAGGGTGTTCAGAACCTCACCGATGCCGCCGGGCGGGGTGATGTCCGAGGTAGACTGCGTGAGCGTCAGAGTGACGGGGAACAGGAAAGACGCGATAACGGCCATCAGACCGGCGAGGAAGGTGCCGAGCAAATACAGGCCGATGATATGCTTCATGTTGGTCTGCTTGCCCTCCTGGTGCTTTGCCAGCGCGGACATGACCAAAAACAGGACGAGAATGGGTGCGATCGCCTTGAGCGCACCGACAAACAGATTGCCGAGCAGCGAAAGCGCGGTCGCCTGCGGGACGACCAGACCCAGAACGATACCAATAATCAGGCCGCAGATGATGCGCTTGACCAGACTGATCTCGTTCCAACGGGTTACGAGGTTCTTCATGTGTTTCTTTCAACTCCCTTAATTTTGACTTTTTCTAGTATATCACACTTTTTTCGGTTTGAAAACGCCCTTTTTACAGTTTTTTGCCTCGTTCGCGCACAATATGGAAAAGTGTCCTTGTCAGAAGGACAAGAACAGATATCCGCATCGGGTGGAATCTGTCCGGACAAGGGCGATTTGCACGCCTTTTTTTGTACCCAATATTGTGCACACAAAAAGGCCGGTGTCTGCACAAACACCGGTCTTTTCTCGGTTATTTTTCGGATTTTTCCAGACAAATCAGCATTAAATCACGCTGGTGTACATGCGGTGATATCCCTTTTCCGGGTTAGGGCTGAGCACGAAATACTGTGCGCCCAGCAGAGCCTCGGGGTCACCGCCAAATTTTTCGCAATACGCCTCGACATGCGGCCGCATTTCCGCCCGGTCGGCATCGGTGCACGCATGCACGCACACCTGTTCGGGCAATCCCTCGGGTTTGCGGTCACAGCGCAAAATGATTTTTCCGCCGTGCATGCCCGTTCCGCAGAAGAATCCGGCGGGATATTTGCCGTCCAGACCGATGCCGAGCACCACAATCAGGCCGCCGGCGAGGTATTCACCCAAAAAAGAGCCCGCGCCCGCGCCAATGACCAAAACCGGCTCGTGATTCTCGTAAGCCTTCATGTGGATGCCTGCGCGGTAGCCCACATCGTCACGAATGAGAATGCGTCCTCCGCGCATTCCGTAGCCCGCCGCGTCGCCGCACCGGCCATGTACCACGATCTCACCCGCGTTCATGGTGTCGCCGGTGGCCTCCTGCGCCGAGCCGAAGACCTCGATCTTGCCGCCGCTCAGGTACTGCCCGAGACCGTTGCCCGGCGTGCCGTACAGGGTCAGGTTCTTGTCCTGCATCGCGCAGCCCAGGTACCGCTGCCCCATCACGCCGCGCACGGTGATTTCGCTCGCGCCCTGTGCGCGTAAACTGTCGTTTAATGCTCTATAATCCATGCCTGCGGCCTGCATTTCAATCGTTTTGTGCATTGTTCTGCCCCCTTTACTCACCCGCGTGCTTGACACCGAGCACGCGCAGTTCGGCTTCGGTCAGACCCAGACCGCGCAGCATCAGACGGTTGCCGCGCAGCGCCTCGACCGCGTTGATGCCCATACCGCCCATGATCTCCTGCAGCTCGTGATCCCATGCCGTGACCAGATTGATAAGTCTGCGTGCGGCCTCGTCGGGGTCTAAGCGTGCGACCAGATCGGGGCGCTGGGTGGCAATACCCCAGTTGCACTTGCCCTGCTGGCAGCTGCGGCACAGATGGCAGCCCATGGCGAGCAGCGCCGCCGTGCCGATGTACACCGCGTCCGCGCCCAGCGCGATGGCCTTGACCAGATCGGCCGAGCTGCGGATGGAACCGCCCACGATCAGCGAGACCTCGTCGCGGATGCCCTCCTCGCGCAGTCTGGTATCGACCGCGGCGAGTGCAAGCTCGATCGGAATACCCACGTTGTCGCGGATGCGTGCCGGGGCTGCGCCCGTGCCGCCGCGCCAGCCGTCGATCGCGATGATATCCGCACCCGACCGGGCAATGCCCGAGGCGATGGCCGCGACGTTGTGCACGGCTGCCACCTTGACAATGATGGGCTTGCGGTAGCCGGTGGCCTCCTTGAGCGAGAACACCAGCTGTCGCAAATCCTCGATGGAATAGATATCGTGATGGGGCGCGGGCGAAATCGCGTCGGTGCCCTCGGGAATCATGCGGGTTTTGGAGATGTCCGGACCGACTTTGATACCCGGCAGATGACCGCCGATGCCCGGCTTTGCGCCCTGTCCCATCTTAATTTCAATCGCCGCGCCCGTGTTCAGGTAGTCGGTATGTACGCCGAAACGACCGGACGCAACCTGCACGATGGTGTTGTCGCCGTAGGCGTAAAAGTCCTCGTGCAGACCGCCCTCGCCGGTGTTGTAGTAGATGCCCAGTTCCTGCGCAGCGCGTGCGAGGGCTGCGTGGGCGTTGTAGGAGATCGAGCCGTAGCTCATGGCCGAGAACAGAATGGGCTTGCGCAGGGCAAGCTGCGGGGTCTGGTTGGGAATCAGCTTGCCATCCGGCCCGCGCAGGATACTGCCCGGCTTCTTGCCCAGAAAGACCCGGGTCTCCATGGGCTCGCGCAGCGGGTCGATGGGGGGATTGGTGACCTGAGAGGCGTTGAGCAGCAGTTTGTCCCAGTAGATCGGGCCGGGCTGCGGATTGCCCATGGACGCGAGCAGCACGCCGCCGGTCTGCGCCTGCTGGTAGACCTCGCGCATGGCATCGCCCGTCCAGTTGGCGTTCGCTTTATAGGTATTGTCGGTGCGCACGATCTTGAGCGCACGGGTCGGGCAGACCGCGACGCAGCGCTGGCAGTTGACGCACTTGCTGTCGTCGGCGGTCAGTACGCCCAGCTTTTCATTGAATGCGTGCACTTCGTTGGCGCACTCGCGCACGCACAGCTTGCACTTTACACACCGTGCCGGGTCGCGTGCGACCTCATAGAGCGGAAAAAATTCCCGGATGTTCATCTTATTGTGCGCTCCTTTCGTTCAGTGTCACAATGACCGGCTCGCCGCCGCGCGGCGCGTACAGACGGTCGAGGTCGGGTGCGATGGTGCGGATGGCGCTCTCCTCGGATGCGAGATAGACCGTGTCGCCCTGCTCGCCGACCACCAGCGAGCGCAGTTTGAGGCGGTCATTGAGCGCCATCAGGCCGCCGTCAAAGCCGACCATGATGGAGAACGGGCCGGTGATGAGCAGGCTGGAAAAGGCATTGCGCAGATAGGTGTAATACTTCTTCTGCTCCTCGTCCATGCGCTCGATGGTCTGCCAGAAGGGTGCGGCGATGACGTGGGCAATCTCCTCATGCGTCATACCCAGCTTGCGGCCAAGGTAGTCGACAATATAGGTGATGACCTCGGTGTCGGTCTGCAAGTTGCACTTGTAGCCAAACATCTCAATGGCGCGACGGTTGGCATCGTAGGACGAAATCTCGCCGTTGTGCACGACCGTCGTGTCCAGCAGCGCGAAGGGATGCGCACCGCCCCACCAGCCCGGGGTGTTGGTCGGATAGCGTCCGTGACAGGTCCAGCAGTACGCCTTGTACTCTTCCAGACGGTAGAACGCGCCTACGTCCTCGGGATAGCCGACTGCCTTAAAAACGCCCATGTTTTTGCCCGACGAGAAGATATACGCGCCGTCGATCTGGTCGTTGACCCGGATGACGCAGCGTGCGACGTACTCGCGCTCGTCCAGCTGGGATGCTTCCAGCTTGACATGCAGCGGACGCACAAAGTAACGCCAAATCATCGGTTCGTCCACGATGCGCGGATGGCGGCGGGTGGGAATCTTGGACAGGTTTACAATGTCAAAGTGCCGGTCTAAGAACGCTTCGCACGCGACGCGCGCCTCCTGGGTGTCAAAAAAGACGTGCAGGGCGTAATAATCTTTGTATTCGGGGTAGATGCCGTAGCCGGCGAAGCCGCCGCCCAGACCGTTCGAGCGGTCGTGCATGACCTTGATCGACTGCATAATGCGTGTGCCGTCCTCGCGCGTGCCGTCCCGGTGAAAAATACCCGAGATCGCGCAGCCCGCCGGGATACGTACCTGACCTTCCCTCAGCATAGCGTATGTCCTCCTTCTGTGCTCCATAGATCAAAAAAAGACGCCCGCACAGCCTTGACCCAAACCCCTGCGGGCGTGCGGTCAGACCGTGCGGACGTCGTTGTCCTCTTGCTCCTATTGTATGCACCCAAAATGCCCGCGTCAAGCGGAAAATGCAGGGTATTTCCCACTTTCTTGCAATTTGTACAGAAATCCCTGTCCTCGTTTGTCCTTTTGCTGTTTATTTCGTAAAAGTGCGAATCAGGCCGAAAAGTTTTTGCGTTTTGCGCTTGACAGCGGTTACACGACGGGCTATAATGGGCAGCGTAAACAGCAAAGGCGCTGCCGGTCAAAACGACCCGCGGCGCCTTTTTCGCGTATTTGCAGGAATGACACCGGCAGCTCTCACATGATAGGAGGCTTATTCTTATGAACCATCCAGTCCCTGAATTATTCGGCAGCATGGTCTTCGGTGACGCAGCCATGAAGGAACGCCTGCCAAAAGCAGTATATCAGTCACTCCAGCAGACCATCCGCGAGGGTTCTCCCCTCGACCCGGCGGTCGCTGATGTGGTCGCAAACGCGATGAAGGATTGGGCGCTGTCCAAGGGCGCGACCCACTTCACCCACTGGTTCCAGCCCATGACCGGCATCACGGCCGAAAAGCACGACTCCTTCCTGACCCCGGCCGACGGCGGCGCAGCGCTGATGGAATTTTCGGGCAAGGAGCTCATCAAGGGCGAACCGGATGCCTCCTCGTTCCCGTCGGGCGGTCTGCGTGCCACCTTCGAAGCGCGCGGCTACACCGCTTGGGACCCGACTTCCTACGCATTCATTAAGGACGACACGCTGTGCATCCCGACCGCGTTCTGCTCGTACACCGGCGAGGTGCTGGACAAAAAGACCCCGCTTCTGCGCTCGATGGACGCGATCTCGCGCGAGGCCTGCCGGCTACTCAAGCTGCTCGGCAAGGACTGCAAGCGCGTGACCACCACGGTTGGCCCCGAGCAGGAATACTTCCTCATCAATAAGGAGGACTACGCCAAGCGCCGCGACCTCATCCTGACCGGCCGCACACTGTTCGGTGCACCCGCACCCAAGGGTCAGGAGCTGGAAGACCACTATTTCGGCACCATCCGCCCGCGTGTCAAGGCGTTCATGGACGATCTCGACCAGGAGCTGTGGAAGGTTGGCGTATACGCCAAGACCGAGCACAATGAGGTCGCACCGGCACAGCACGAGATGGCGCCCATCTTCGAGACGACCAACATCGCCACCGATCACAACCAGCTGACCATGGAGCTCATGCGCAAGGTCGCCGATCGGCACGGCTTTGTCTGCCTGCTGCATGAAAAGCCCTTTGACGGCGTCAACGGTTCGGGCAAGCACAATAACTGGTCGATCTCGACCGACGCGGGCGAGAACCTGCTCGACCCGGGCAAGACCCCGGCCGAAAACCGTCAGTTCCTGCTGTTTTTGACCGCGGTTATCAAGGCGGTTGATGAGTATCAGGATTTGCTGCGCATCTCGGTCGCTTCCGCGGGCAACGATCACCGTCTGGGTGCAAACGAAGCGCCCCCGGCCATCCTGTCGGTCTTTGTGGGCGACGAGCTGGGCGGCATCCTGCACGCCATCGAGGAAGGCCGCGACTACACCGCCGCCGAGGCCACCAAGATGACCGGCGCGTCGGTTCTGCCGCCCATCTCCAAGGACACCACCGACCGCAACCGCACGTCCCCCTTCGCCTTCACCGGCAACAAGTTCGAGTTCCGCATGCTGGGCTCGGCCATGAACATTGCGTGTGCAAACATCATGCTCAACACCGCAGTTGCCGAGTCCCTGCGCCAGTTTGCCGACGAGCTCGAGCAGGCAGACGATCTGGCAGCTGCCAGCGCCCTGCTCATCAAGCGCGAAATCACCGCGCACAAGCGCATTCTGTTCAACGGCAACGGCTACGACGAATCCTGGGTCACCGAAGCCGAGGCGCGCGGCCTGTCCAACCTGCGCTCGACGCCCGAGGCGCTGCCCCACTACACCGACCAGAAAAACGTCGATCTGTTCGTCCGTCACGGGGTCTACACCCCGGCTGAAATGGCATCCCGTCAGGAAATCCAGCTGGAAGAGTACGCCAAGACCCTGGCGATCGAGGCGCTGACCATGGTCGACATGATTCGCCGCGACATTCTGCCCGCCTGCGTGTCCTACGTGCATGAGCTGTCCGACACGGCAGCTTCCAAGCAGACCATCGGCGTGGACAACACGACCGAAGTCACGCTCGCGCGCACGCTGTCGGCTGCGACCGCCGATCTGCTGACCCACGTCACCGATCTGGAAAACGCCCTGCACTGTGTACCCGACACCGATGCTGCCGGTACGGCGATGTACTACCACGACGCCGTGCTTGCCGCAATGGAAGCCGCACGCGCAGACGCCGACAAGCTGGAATCCATGGTACCCAAGACCCGCTGGCCCATGCCGACGTACAGCGACCTGTTATTCTACGTCTGATTTCATCTTTTTTCACGCTCATATCCATTTCTCTTTATCTTTTTTCCCCTGCACAATGGTGTGCACCGTGCAAAAGCGTCCTCACACTCCGGACGCGCACGGTGTGCACCATTCTTTTTTTCGTCTCACAAAAAAATAAACATACATCATTGGGAGGGAACCAACCATGAACGACATCACCGCACTGGGCAATGCCCTGAATGTCGGCTGGATTCTGTTGGGCGCAGCGCTGGTCTTCTTTATGCAGGCCGGCTTCGCCATGGTAGAGACCGGCTTTACCCGTGCAAAGAATGCGGGCAACATCATTATGAAAAACCTCATGGACTTTTCGCTGGGCACACCGATTTTCTGGATTTTCGGCTTTGGCCTGATGTTCGGCGGCACGGGCGCACTGATCGGCGGCATTGACCTGTTCACGACCGGCGGCGACGGCGGCTGGGCAACGCTCATTTTCCAGACCGTCTTCTGTGCAACCGCTGCGACCATCGTGTCGGGCTCCATGGCCGAGCGCACCAAGTTTTCGGCCTACTGCATTTACTCCATGCTGATTTCTGCCATCGTCTACCCGATCAGCGGCCATTGGATCTGGGGCGGCGGCTGGCTGGCCCAGCTGGGCTTCCATGATTTCGCCGGTTCCTGCGCCGTCCACATGGTCGGCGGTACGGCAGCTTTCATCGGTGCCAAGATTCTTGGACCCCGTATCGGCAAGTATACCAAGGACGGCAAGGCACGCGCCATTCCCGGCCACTCGCTGACGCTGGGCGCGCTGGGTGTGTTCATCCTGTGGTTCTGCTGGTTCGGCTTTAACGGCTGCTCGACGGTCGCTCTGACCGACGGCGCGGCAGACGTTGCAGCCCGTGTCTTTGTCACCACCAACCTTGCGGCTGCTGTCGCAACCGTCACCGTTATGTGCATCACCTGGGTGCGCTACAAGAAGCCCGATGTCTCCATGACCTTAAACGGCTCGCTTGCCGGTCTGGTCGCCATCACCGCCGGCTGTGACGCGGTCACCCCGGTCGGCGCGGCCATCATCGGCATCATTGCCGGTTTCGTGGTTGTCTTTGGCATCGAGTTTGTCGACCAGAAGCTCAAGGTTGACGACCCGGTCGGTGCAGTCGGCGTGCATGGTCTGTGCGGCCTGACCGGCACCCTGCTGACCGGCGTATTCGCCTACTACCTGACCGACGACCTCGGTCAGCCCCTCGGCCTGCTGTATGGCGGCGGCGTGCACTTCCTGGGCGTGCAGGTACTCGGTATCGTGTCCGTACTGGCTTGGGTCGGTGTGACCATGGTCATCATCTTCCAGGCCATCAAGCACACCATCGGCCTGCGCGTCACTGAAGCCGAAGAGATTTCCGGTCTGGACCTGCCCGAGCACGGTCTGACCTCGGCTTACGCCGACTTCATGCCCGTACCTGCCACCGTTCTGGGTACCCGTGCGGGTGAGGCTGCGGCGCTGGCAAATCAGACCGCGGCACCGGCTGCGGCTGTCCCGGTGACCCGCGTACAGACCGAACCCGCAGAGGGCAAGCCGACCGCCATTCACAAGGTCGTCATCATCACCAACCAGTCGCGCTTTGAGGCGCTCAAGAACGCCATGAACGAAATCGGCGTGACCGGTATGACGGTCATTCAGGCGGCTGGCTGCGGCATGCAGAAGGGCGCCCCCGAGTATTACCGCGGTGTTCCGGTCGAGGCTACCCTGCTGCCCAAGGTCAAATTAGAGCTTGTGGTTTCGGCTGTACCGGTTGAGACCGTCGTCGAGGCTGCCCGCCGTGCACTGTACACCGGTCACATCGGTGACGGCAAGATCTTCGTCTATGACGTTGCCGACGTCATCAAGATTCGCACGGGCGAAACCGGTTATGATGCCTTGCAGGACGACTAAACCTTGCTCATTTTCCTTTCTCCATAGATCGATGTCCCGGACATCAAAAGAGCGAAGCTGCTTACATGCGGCTTCGCTCTTTGGCTTTTTATGCAGTTTTTTGCTGCGCCTGTTCGAGCGCGTGGATTTTGCGGAACTCGAGCGCGATTAAAATTGCGGTTGCAACGAAGGCGGCAAAGTCCGCGACCGGACCGGCGAACAGGATGCCGTCCAGACCGAAAAACAGCGGCAGCAGGAGCACGGCGGGAATGAGGAAGATGACCTGTCGGGTCAGCGACAGCACCGCGCCCTTGATGGGCTTGCCGATGGCCGAGAAGAAGTTGGACGAGATGAGCTGCACGCCGTTGACCAGCACCATAAAGAGGAAAATGCGCATAAAGTGCACGGCGAACTCGTAATAGAGCGCGTCACCCGTACCGAACAGGGCAATGATGGGCTTGGGGAAGAACTGGAACAGGATAAAACCCACGAGGGAGACGACCAGATTGCAGGAGATCGCCAGCTTGTAGATGCCGCGTACGCGGGCGTACTGCTGGGCGCCGTAGTTAAAGCCGATGATGGGCTGGGAGCCCTGCGAGATGCCGATGATGATGGCGAGCAGGATGGCGTTTGTCTTCATGACGATGCCGCAGGCGGCTAAGGGGATGTCCGAGCCGTAGGGCGACTGCGCGCCGTAATAAATCAGCGAGTTGTTAATGACGATCTGCACGAAGGTCAAGGCGACCTGATTTAAGCTGCTGCTCATGCCGAGCGAGGCGATCTTGCGGCAGATGGCGGGCTTGAGGCCGAAGTGATGACGGGTCAGACGGACGTGACGGAAATAGCGCAGGTAACCCACCGCCATGATGCAGGACGCCAGCTGACCGATGACGGTCGCAGCAGCCGCACCGGCGACGCCCCACTTGCAGACAAAAATGAAAATGGGGTCTAAGATGGTGTTGATGACCGCGCCCAGCAGCATGCAGGCCATGGAATACTTGGGGCTGCCGTCAGCGCGCGCCAGATTGCTCATGCCGTTTGTCAAGATGAGCAGCGGCATACCGACCGCGGTGATGCGCGTATATTCCTGTGCATAGGGCAGCACGTCGGCGGTCGCGCCGAAGGCGTGCAGCAGCGGATTTAAGAAAATCTCGATGACGATGACGTAGAGCACACCGAGCGCGACCATCATGCACACGGCGGTTCCGACCGTCTGCGCCGCGTCGTCGGGCTGACCTGCGCCCAGTTTGAGCGAGAAGCGCGAGGCACTACCGATGCCGATGAGCAAGGCGATGGCAAGACAGATGGTCGTGAGCGGATAAGCGACGTTTGTCGCGGCGTTTCCGAGGTATCCCACGCCCTGACCGATGAAAATCTGGTCAACGATGTTGTAGAGCGAGCTGACCAGCATGGCAATGACGCTCGGGACGGCGTAGGTACGCAGCAGGCGGGACAGTTTCTCGTAGCCCAAGGGATTTTTTTGTACAGATGCGTCCATGATTTCCTCCTTTTGGTACGCGGACAGGTTTTTTCTCCCATATATCATACCATAATCGCGGTTTTGCGACAAGCGCGCATGCTTGACCGCGCCGGAGAAAGACGGGTATAATGAAGAAAAAAAGGGGGTTTTTGCATGCAGACCGAGATTCGCGCACGCACGCGCATACAGTTTATAAACCCCATTTTGGCCGATTGCCTCAGGCGGCACGCGGCGCTGTTCCAGTACGCAGGCATTGAACCGGACTTTGACCCGGAAGGGTGTTTTTTCACCGTCCGCGACGACCTCTTCCCCATGCCGCACACCCTGTCCGACTTTGCGCCCTGCCTTGTGCGCTTTCTGGCGGGATACAACGACCGCGCAGACGCTGCCGCTCTGCGTGATCGGCTGCGCGCACAGGGTGCGGCACTGACCGAGGGCTACACCGCGCTGTCCATCGACCAGCAGGCGGTCCTGACCGGGACGTATGCCGCGCGATGGAACACCCGACCGACCAGCTACGCCAAGGACTACTATGCTGCACTCGTGCGACGCATCGCAGAGCGCGACGGCCTACCGCTCGAGGCGGTCACCCTCGATCGCTTCGCCTGCGCCGTGCGCACCGTCCCGGCGCGGGTGTCGGCTATCTTCAATTTTGATGGGACACAGTCCACCTATCTGCGCACCTATCGCCTGCGCGGTTTTGAAACCGACGCCGACCCGCTGGTTTTGCGCGTGACCGTGACCTACGACGACCGGAACCAGCCCCGGCAGGCCGTGACCTACGACGCGCGCAACCGTCCAACCGCGCACCGCTCGATGGGCACAGATTTTGCCCGGCAGATCGGGCCAAAACCACGGACGCTGGACTTTGCCGGTAAGCATTTCGTGCTCACCGGCGGCGACAAGCCAGCCATGACGCGGGTCATCCAGTCACGCGGCGGCATCGTTCACCCGAGCGCGGTCAAGGCCACCGACTACCTGATTATCGGTGACGACGTGCGCCGGGAGACGGCCAAAATCGCCCGGGTTAAAGAGTTAAACGCCACGCGAGCGCAGCCCGTGACCGCACTCTGGGAACACGAATTCTGGCAGCTGTGCACGGTCTGTCCGCCGACCGAGCAAGACGGTCAAAACGTTCCGGAAAATCCCGATACGCCTTGACCGCCCCCTTGCAACCTGATACAATGTCTTTATTATCGATTTTTTCACACAAACTGACAGAGAGGACGTGAAGCAAACACGTGATCGAAATTTTAAAAACGATTCTGTTCGGCATCGTCGAGGGCATCACCGAATGGCTGCCCATCAGCAGTACCGGACACATGATTCTGCTCGATGAATTTGTCAAGCTGGACGTGAGTGAAGCCTTTTGGGATCTGTTCCTGGTCATCATCCAGCTGGGCGCTATCCTGGCCGTCGTTCTGATCTACTGGGATAAGATCTTCCCCTTCCGCGTGCGCGGACGCTGGGGTGTTGACCGCCAGAAAATGAACATGTGGGGCAAGATTCTGGTTGCCTCCATTCCCGCCGGTGTCATCGGCATCCTGTTCGACGATCTCTTCACGGCCTGGTTCTATAACTATCAGACGGTCGCCATCATGCTGATTCTGTTCGGCGTGCTGTTCATCGTCATCGAAAACCGCAACCGCAATTCGGTTCCGCGCGTGCGCTCGATCGCATCCATCACCTACCCCACCGCCTTTATGATCGGTGTCTTCCAGCTCATCGCCGCGGTCTTCCCCGGCACTTCGCGCTCGGGTGCAACCATCGTCGGCGCACTGCTGCTCGGTGTCTCGCGCACCGTCGCCGCAGAGTTTACCTTCTTCCTCGCCATCCCGGCTATGTTCGGCGGCAGCGCAATCAAGCTGCTCAAGGCTGGTTTCCACTTCTCGGCGAGTGAGGTTGGTTTGCTGGTTCTGGGCATGGCCGTCGCATTCATCGTCTCGATCTTCGCGATTAAGTTCCTGATGAGCTACATCAAGAAACATGACTTTAAGGTTTTTGGCTGGTATCGCATCGTGCTGGGTATTCTGGTATTGCTGTACTTCGCGATTTCCAGTATGTAAAAATGTGTTTGAGGCAGCGTCCTATACGGGCGCTGCTTTTTTTGTAAAGGAAAGCACCGCACCCATACTGAAGCTTTCGCCAGCCTTTCTCGAAAGGCTGCGGGTTCTCAGGGCAGAGCCCTGAGCCGCCCGTCGCAACGGGCGGAATCCTCTCTTTGATTCCCGGTGTCCGACCCGGGAATCAACTCAAACATACAAAAAAGGAAAGACCGTCCGAAGGGACGGTCTTTCCCATGAGCGGCCAATGACCGCGGAGTATTTCGCTCGCTGCGGCGAGCGATTATTTTTTTTATTTTGGTTGATTCCGGTCAAAAGACCGGAATCAAAAGGGGAGTTTCGCGGCTTGCGAGCCGCGACTTGAGGCTCTGCCTCAAGACTCCGCAAGCCTTTCGAGAAAGGCTTGAGCGAAAGCTTCATTTCGCCTGCGGGCGGGTTTCTCACTTTGTCCCGCACCGGGGACGAAGTCATTTCTCCCGGCGCATATCCGGGTGCTGTTCCAACCACGCTTCCAGCGCATCGACGATGATCGTACTCAAATCCTCATAACAAGCTTCATTAAAGTGACCGGCGACATATTTCCTTGCGTGCAGCATTGCCGTTCTCATACTGCTATCATAATTCTGTCTTTTACTCTTTTTCTTTCCGGTCACGATCTCGAAGGCGGTATTGTCGTCCCAACCGGTCTTTTCCAATTCCACGAGCTGTGCGCCGATGGACTCGGAAATCAGGTGGACATGAGGCATAATAGTCTTCTGGTGTTCGGGAGTCAGGGCGGCGATTTTCTCACCGGCACGCATGGACAGCTTGCCCTCATCGAGTGCGGGCAGCAGTTCGGGGATGAGCGAGCGCAGCGCGAGGTAGCGGTAGACCTGGGAGCGCGAGGTCTGCACGCCCTTAATGTAAGCGGTCAGGGTGTCCTGTGCGCCGAGGTCGGAGCGTGCGCCCTGATTGGAATGGTTTTCCACGACCAGACCCCAGCCGTAAATCTGGTCACTGATGACGGTCGAGCGGCGCTGGATGTTGGTCAGCGCGAAGATGTCCAGCGCTTCGCTGTCCGAGCAATTGCGAATCACGCGGGCGGTGATGGTCTTTGCCCCAGCTGCACGGGTGACGCGCAGGCGCTGCTCACCTGCGATCAGTTCAAAGCGGTCACTGCCCTGCTTCTGGCGTACAATGATCGGCTCAAAGCTGCCGCCGTACTGCCGGAAGGTTGGCACGGCGTTCTGCACTTCCTCATCCGACCAACGCGAGAAGTCTGACGCGCCCTTCATGGAAAACGGGTCGATCAGATCGACCGGGATCTCGTAAAAGTCCTGTGCCGCGGTCAGTTCCCGTCCGCTGCCGCGCACGATGTCCAGAATCTTCTGATCGCTGCGTCCGGTGTCCAGTGCAGAAATGTCCTCATCCAAAATGGCGTCCATCTCGGCCTCGTCCAACATAAATTTTTTCTTTGCCATCTCTTAACCTCCGAGCAGCTGTAAAATCTCGTCCGTCCACGCCGCGTAGTCCTGCGCTGCGGTCGACGACTTGGCATACGACCAGATGTCCTGTTTGCTGGCCATGGCCTCGGGCACGGCAACGCACTTGCGGATATGGGTGGAAAAGACGCGGGTATTCATCTTCTTGGCCATGCGCTGCATGAATTTCTCGTAGTGCCGGTGAATGCGCACATTCTCGTACCGGGTGAGCAGAAAGCCCAGAATCTCAATCCGACGGTTGAAGTCCTGCCGTTCCAGCACGCGGATGGTATCATACAGCTCGAGAATTGCCTCGCGCGACGACTCCTCGGCAAAAGCCGGGATGACCACTTTCAGCTCCGGCCAGCACAGCAGGGACAGCGTGGTCAGATAGCCGAGGTCGGGGTTGGAGTCCACGATCACATAGTCAAAGCGATCTTGTTCTGCCATGCGCTTAAGTTCACGCTCTAAACGGTGGGTGTCGTCCTGCATGGGGTCGGTCACCTGCGCATAACGCGCGCGCAGCTGCTCCATGAGTGCGTCCGGATTATCGCACAGATTGCGGTATTCCTCGAGCGACAGCAGCGGCGTGCCCGTCCACTGATACATCAGATTGGACGCCGGCGCCAGCGTTCCAACATCGGTCTGGACAAAGATGTCCTCGAGGTGCTTGTCCCCCTTGAGCACGTCGTACATGCTCGGCTGCTCACTGCCGCGCGGAATAGGTGCGCCGCAGATAATGTCCAAATTGCGCTGCGGGTCCATGGATACCAATAACACACGCTTTTTGTGTACCTGGGTCAAAATCGAGGCCAGCGCCGCCGCCGAAGTCGTCTTGCCAACGCCGCCCTTCTGTAAAATAAATAACAGCACTTCCATTGTCTTTGACTCCTCTGTCCTGCCGTTTTTATGTTTTCGAAATCATATCTTTTGTGCGGTGATTTTCTCTTTTGATTGTATCATGATTTCCAAATACTGTCCAGCACGCTTTCAGTCGAATGACTGGAGTTTCTGCCGATGATTCCCGCAGTTTCACTTCGTCCCCAGTGCGGGACAAAGTTAAAAACCCGCCCGCAGGCGAAATGAAGTTTCGATCAAACCTTTTCAAAGGTTTGCGGGTTCTCAGGGCAGAGCCCTGAGTCGCGCTCCGCAGAGCGCGAAACTCCCCCTTTCATTTTCGCCTGGGCGAAAATGAACCAAACCAAAAATAAAAAGCGCGGCCGCAGCCGCGCAACTCCCCTGCGGCCAAAGGCCGCTCATGCAAACCAACCGGCCGGATTGGTTTGCCGCGACTTCGTCCCGCACCTAACCTTGTCCCGCACGTGGGACGAAGTGCGATGTGGGACGAAGTACCGATAAAGGGGGAACCGTCCTTTCGGGACGGTTCCCTCCATGAGCGCGCCTGGCGCGCAAAGAGTCTTGCCGCCCACTCATTTTATCCGCGCACAGCGCGGAAATAAGGATAGTGACCTACGGGCTGTGGGCGGCGCTTTGAACGAGAGTTTAGTTGATTTTCCCTTGCGGGGGACGGGAAAATCAAAAGGGGATTCCGCCCGTTGCGACGGGCGGCTCAGGGCTCTGCCCTGAGAACCCGCAGCCTTTCGAGAAAGGCTGGCGAAAGCTTCAATAAGGGGTGCGGTGCTGTTTTGGGTTTTGCGCATTTTCGCCTCAAAACCCGCGATTGATTGACAAAAACAGTCGGAAAGATTATACTAGCAATACATCATTGACAGCAAAGGAGAGAATTTCATTTGGATCATCCAACATATACCGACGATGAAGAGCTTGACCTCATCCGACTGGCTGAAATCGACAAATTGATGAGCGATTTTGAGGATCAAGTCGCGGAGACGGTAAAGCTGGAACCGGAAGTCGTCTCCATCAGCTCGGAGCTGCCCGCCAAGGTGTACAAGAGTAATGACAAGATCTCGAACAGTCTACCCGATCTTATGGGACAGGGGCCGCAGGATCTGCGCATCGAGGGACGGGACAGCCCGTATGAAATCACGACCCGTGTGACGCTGTCATGGGAGAGTCTACAAAGCATCTCCAAGGACCTGCAAATGCTGACCGAAGATCAGCGCTTTTCGCTCTTTGACCGCTCGGTGTTCGACGCGGTGTGCTCATTGTTCTACTCGGGCACGGTCTACTTTACCGCCTCGACGGTCTTCAAGACCATGACCGGCAAAGGACCGGAAGCCAAGGTCACCGAATCGCAAAAAAAGGCGGTCACCGAGAGCATTGAGAAGTGCCGATACTGCAACATCACGGTAGACTTCTCGCAGGAGTCCACGTACTACCCCGAGCTTAAAAACATCGGCGGCGATCAGGCCGCATCGGCATCGTTTTCCGAGAACCTGCTCAACCTGCGCCGCATGACCATTGTGGTCAACGGCAAGAAGGTCGAGGGCTGGAAAATCCTGTCGAAACCTATGCTTTTTGCGTACTCTTTATCTAAAAAACAGATCATGTCTTTCAGCTCGCACCTGCTCAACAGTCCGGTATCCAAGAAGGAAGATATCATCGTTATTCAGGACTATCTGCTCCGCCGCATTCAGCAGATGCGCCGCCGCAAGCAGCTGACCAAGCGTTCCGACCGCATCATCCTGATGGACACCATCTACAAGGTGGCCGACATCCCCAAAGAGTTCTCACTAAAAGTCCGGCAAAACAAGAAGCGCCGTCTGCGCGATACCATCACCGAGATCCTCAAATACTGGGAAGAGATGGAGTTCATCGGCGGCTTCGAATTCCTCACCCAAAACCGGGAGATCCAGAAAATTCTCATTCTGTTCCCCGGAGAAAATGCAGAAGATTTCAAAGACCCGACCTAAAATCGGGTCTTTTGCCGTTTTTAGAGGTACCATCAAAAATACCTAGTCCCCTTGGACATATGTCTGAGAACGATGACCCATCACTTTTACATATTCGAACATTTGTTCTAGTTTTAGGCATGTTTTTTGCCGTTTTTCGCCCCAAAAACAGCCCGATTTTACCCCTGACCCATCAAAAATACCTAGTTCATTTTCGGCCAATCCGTGCAGAAAGCGCCGGTTCGCCTGTCCTGGCATCATTTTTACCTAGTCCCCCGAATTCTCTCAAAAGAACAAACTTTTAGAGCAGTTGAACTAGGTAATTTTGATGCCGAACTAGGTATTTTTGATGGGTGGACTAGGTATTTTTGATGGTATAACTAGGTAAAAGTGATGCCGAAGGCCAAAAATTTACCCTCAAAAATAATTCAGAGAAGCCCCATAAAAATACGATATTACCAAACTATCCCAAAGTATAAATTCTCAAATCTGCCAATTTTGAAAACCGGAAAAAAACGTATAAGTCTTTATAAGTCTTTATAAGTAATATAAGGCTAAAAAGGGACGAAAAAAGGGAACTAGGTATTTTTGATGGGTGACTAGGTAATTCTGATGGGTCACTAGGTAAAAGTGATGGTATCTGAAAATTTATAAATCTCGGTATAAGTTATAAAAATAGGGTATATATGTAAATTTTCCGGGCTTATACGCCTTAAAAATTGCAAAAACCGTCTTATTTGACAAATCATTCAAGGATCTGATATGCTTACAGCGGTGAAAAAGGGGGTGGGCAGCATGGATTATACGACATATGTCCGGGAAAGGTTTGGCGCCGATCTGACCCGGCTGAAGGAACATCTGCCCGATTTCTTGTCGCGAGAAATGGGCATCTCGCCGAACAGGAAATTTCATTGCTTATCCCCCCAACATCAGGACCGGCATCCGTCCATGTCGTACTACGAAACCGGTCAATGCGTCAAATGTTTTTCCTGTGGCTTTACAGCCGATCTGCTCACGGTAGCAAAGTTGCACTGGGGACTGACCGAGGACGCAGACAGTATTGACCGTTTGCTCTCGCTTTATCCCGATTGCCGGGTGCAAAATTTCCGGGAATTGCAAAAAGCAGGATTTTCGCCATATCTGCAATCTCGCGGTTTAACCGCGGATACGCTGAAATGGGCCGGAGTCTTTGAGACGATGGACGGCAAGCTGGGGCGAGCGGTTGCGCTGCCGTACCATCAGGGGCAGTATATGGCTTATCGGTCGATCGAGGGCAAGGCCTTTCGCAAGCCGTCGGGACTGACCGAACCGGTCTGTTTTCCCGAGTGGCTGGACAGCAGCGAGCCGGTTTTTCTGGTCGAGGCTTATATTTGCGCACTGTCGGTGTATCAGTGCGGCGGCAAAGCCATCCCGTGTAACGGTGTGGGATACCGGCAGGTGCTTGATGCATTGGGCGAACGTCGACCGACTTTTCTGGTGGCATTCGATCACGATGAGCGCGGCGAGCAGGCTGCCAAGCGATTTTGTGAAGAATATGCCGAGATGGGCGGCAAAGCGCGGATTGTTGACCTGTCCGGCGCGTACAAAGACCCGAATGAGCGCTTGATGCATGACCCGGAAGGGCTGAAACAGGCAGTGCAGCAGGCTCTGTCGGGCAGTGCGGATTTGTCGCCGTTTCCGACCTTACAGCAGTATCTCAGCCGTCAGTTTTTTACCGATCTGTCGACGCGTGCTGATCGTTCGGGATGTCTGACTGGCTGGGACGGCATTGACCGTCAGCTGGGTGGATTGACACCCGGATTGTACATTCTGGGTGGTGTGCCCTCGGTGGGCAAGACGACGTTTTTGGGACAGATGGCTGTGCATTTGGCCGAACAGGGTGGCTCGGTGCTGTTTTTGTCCTACGAGCAGTCGCCGTTTGAGTTTACTTGTAAGGCGCTTGCGCGAATGTCTTATCGCACGCAGCAAAAGCCTTTCGTCTCGCGCGACTTGGTGCACGGTTTTTGTGATGACCGTGTGCGGCAGATGGCGCAGGTGTACGAGCAGAAAATGCTCGATCTGTGTGTACTCAAAGTGCGGGATACGGCCGAGCAGCTGGGTGAGCGCATCCGGCAGTTTGCAGCCGACCGGGAGCACCCGGTGGTTGTGATCGATTACCTGCAATTTATTCCCGGTATGGGCAGCGATCCGCGTCTGAATAACGACCGGGCGCTGCAAATTTTATCGCAGGCGACAGCCGGTTTGGAAGTCATTTTGATTCTGGTTTCCAGCTTTAATCGTTCGTCCTATCTGCTGCCGGTAACCTTCGAGTCGTTTAAGGAGTCGGGCAACGTGGAGTATTACGCCGACGGTCTTTGGGGATTGAGTTACTCGATTTTGTCTTCGTCGGTGTTCCAGAAAGATGGTCAGCTGGCCGAAAAGCAGGCGGCGCTCGCCCATGCCAGAGAACAGGCCGTGCGCAAGCTGGATTTCTGCTGTGTCAAGGCACGGCACGGCGGTCTGTTCACGGTCGGACTGGATTATTATGCCGCACACGATTATTTTGCTGAGGCCACGACGGTCAAGCGCAAACGTATCTAAAAAACCCCAAGCCGGTGTTTTGGCTCGGGGTTTTCGTATTCAGCGATAGGAATTTGCGGCTTGCAGGCGCAGGGTGAAGAACAGTTCGCCTGCCCAGAAGCGCAGCGTACCGGTGTCGCGGTCGATCGGGATGACGACACCCGGCTGCAAAATGGGCTCTTCCACATTGCCCGTCCGTTCGTCGATGGGCACGATGCCGTTGGTACGCGACAGGTTGCGCACCGAGACTTCTCCGTAAGCGTCGCGGAAGATTTCGAAGTGCTGGCGGCTGATGGTGTCGTTGTCGATCACGCAGTCGCAGTCGCTGCGTGCGCCCACACATAGTGGCAGATGGTCGACCGGTACGTATCGTGCATTGCCGTCGATCTCGGTCGAATAACACAGCGTGATCTCGGTCGGCTGCGGCGGTCTGCGGGTCGGTCGGATGTAGGCGGTCTGGTCAGCGTCCGGCTTGGTACGTCTGGGTGCCGACGGACGGTGCGCCGCTTGTGCCGGTCGGGATGCGCGCTTTTGCGGCTTTTCCTCGGCAAGCTCGCGGGCGAGCAGCCAGTCGATCAGACGCTGCGGGAAGGGTTTTTTGCTCTTGTGATTGCGGCGGCGTGCGATGAGCCATATAATCAGCACGATGACCAGCGCGCCGATGATAAATTTCAGCATGGTTTTGATGCCTCCAAACCTTGTGTCAAATCATTTCCGTCCCCTATTATAGCGGAAAAGACCGATTTTGTCGCGGGCTCTGGACAGATTTTCACGAAAAATTCATGCTTTGCGTGTCAGAGCAATAAAAGACCCGCACCCAGAGCCCTGGGTGCGGGCTGTTTTTTTACAGAGCGGTTTCGCCGCGCTCACGGGTGCGGATGCGGATGGCATCTTCGACCGGCACGATGAAAATTTTGCCGTCGCCGAAGCGGTCGGTGGCAGCGGCCTTGCAGATCTCGTCCACCAGCGTATCGACCACAGCGTCGGGTACGACCGTGTACACGCGCAGCTTGGCGGCCAGGTGTTCGGGCTCGAGTGCAGGAATCGCGGCAACGTCCTCGATGTCAATCTGCCGCTTGCGGCGGCCGCAGCCCTCGACGTTGGACACGCTGAAGCCTGCCGCGTTGTGCCGTCTGAGGACAGCGCATACTGCGTCCAGTTTTTCCCGTCGGATGTAGATGACAAGTCCTTTCATGGGCCTGTGCCTCCTTTTCAGCTTCCTAGATGGCCATTCTGACCTCATTATAGCAAGCGTCCGGCAGGTTGTAAAGCCGGGGCGAGAGATTTGGCCGAAGGGGAGGGTGAGGGGCTTATATTTTTGGAGAAATTTTAGGCTGATAGACTGGAAAAATCCGGGTTATGGGATTATAATGACAGGAGATTCCAAGAGATTTGCCGGGAAAGACGGCGAAAATGTACCGAACGGACGATACGCGTCCGTTTCAGATAAAGGAGAGAGAGCGACAGATGAGAGTGAGCGAACACCCGATTTTAGGCGCCCTGCCCGAGGCCGAGTCCGTGACCATCTACTTTGACGGTCAGCCCATCCCGGCGCGTGCGGGCGAACCCATCGCGGCCGCCCTGATGAACGCGGGCATTCGTGCCTTTCGCACGACGGCCAAGCGGCACGAGCCGCGCGGTATTTTCTGCGCGATTGGACGGTGCACCGACTGCATGATGATTGTCGACGGCGTGCCCAACACCCGCACCTGCGTGACGCTGGTGCGCGACGGCATGCAGGTCGAGACTCAGCACGGCCTTGCCGCCATGCGCACCGAGGAGGACAAGGCATGAGAGAGATCACAACCGATATCGCGGTCATCGGCGCGGGTTCTGCCGGCCTGTCGGCAGCCTATCAGGCGGCCAGTGCGGGCGCGGACGTGCTGGTGATCGACGAAAACCATCTGCCGGGCGGTCAGCTCTTCAAGCAGATTCATAAATTTTTCGGCTCCCGCGCCCATCAGGCGGGTACCCGCGGCTTCCAGATCGGACAGGAGCTGCTCGAGCGCGTGCAGAAGAGCGGTGCGCGCGTGTGGCTCGACACGCTGGTTTACGGCATTGAGCGCGACTGCTCGCTCGGTGTCATCCACGACGGCGGGCACTATGTCGTACGTGCCAAGAAGGTCATCGTGGCCACCGGTGCAAAAGAAAACTACATGGCCTTTCCGGGCTCCACGCTGCCCGGTGTCATGGGCGCGGGCGCTGCGCAGACCATGGTCAACGTCAATCGCGTGCTGCCCGGCAAGCGTGTAGTCATGCTGGGTTCGGGCAACGTCGGCTTGATCGTGTCCTATCAGCTCATGCAGGCGGGTGCCGACGTGGTCGCGCTGGTCGAGGCGGCACCCAAGATCGGCGGCTACGCCGTGCACGCGGGCAAGCTGCGCCGTGCAGGCGTGCCCATTCTGGTCGGTCACACCATCACCCGCGTCATGGGTGATGGTCAGGTCGAGCGCGTGGAGATTGCGCAGGTAGACAAGCAGTTTAACCCCATCCCGGGCACCGAGCGCGTCTTAGAGGCTGATACCGTGTGTCTTGCGGTCGGACTGAACCCCATGACCGAGCTGGTCTGGATGGCTGGCTGTAAGTTCTGCTTTATCCCGGCGTTTGGCGGTCATGTGCCCATGCACGACGGCAACATGGAGACGACGGTACCCGGTCTGTACGTCGCGGGTGACGTGACCGGTGTTGAGGAAGCGTCCTCTGCGATGGAAGAGGGCAATCTGGCAGGCGTGTGCGCCGCGCACGCGCTGGGACTTTTGACCGACGAACAGGCGGCAGACAAAAAGGCCGAGATCAATGCGCGTTTGGATGCGCTGCGCGCCGGTCTGTTCGGCGAGCGCCGCCGCACGGCCAAACAGCAGCAGCTCGATGCCATGCAGGCCGAACAAGGAGGGAACGAGGATGTGGGGTGACCCGAACAAGTTGAGCCGAGATAATTTGCAGAAAGAAGACATCAACCCGGGCGTACAGTATACCGGCGTACCGTCGCAGGATGAGCTGTCGCGCTGTCCGGGTGTACCGACCGAAACCCGCGTCAAGCTCGGACGTGTGGCCTGCATTGAGTGCGTGCAGGAGATTCCGTGCAATCCGTGCGAAGGGTTGTGCAAGTTCGGCGCGATCACGATCGGCGAGCAGATCACCAACCTGCCCCGCCTGCATGAGGATAAGTGCGTGGGCTGCGGGCTGTGCGTGGCAGGCTGCCCGGGTCTGGCCATCACCATCTTGGACCGCTCCTACTCGGACACCGAGGCGACCATCGATTTCCCGTTTGAGTACCTGCCGCTGCCCGCGGTGGGCGATCAGGTGGACGCGGTCGACCGCGCCGGTCAGGTGGTGTGCAAGGGGCGCATCGTGCGCGTGCTCAGACCGGCCTTATATGCGGGCACGGCGGTCATCTGCATGGCCATCCCGCACGAATACATCGACAGGGTGCGCAGCATGAAGCGGCTGCCGCGCCGGGACTGAGGAGGCGAAACGATGGAAGACATTATCATCTGCCGGTGCCAGGAAGTGACCGAGCAGGAAATCATAGATGCAGTACACGAAGGCGCAACCACCGTAGACGGCGTCAAACGCCGCACAAGGGCCTGTATGGGCCTCTGCCAGGGAAAGACATGCGGAAGGCTGGTAGAACGCATTGTAGCCCGCGAGAGCGGCCGCAGCGCGGCAGAGGTCACCCCGCAGCATAGCCGCATGCCGGTCAGACCGGTCAAGATCGGCACGTTTGGAGGGGATGACGATGCGTGAGAGCTATGATGTGATCGTAGTCGGCGGCGGCATCATGGGCTGTTCGGTGGCCTGGCAGCTGGCAAAGAAAAACAAGCGCGTGCTGGTCATCGAGCGGCGCGACGTGGCAAGCGGTGCAGCCGGTGCGACCGACGGCGTGGTCGGCTACCACACCAAAAAACCCGGTCCGCAGATGGACCTTGCCGTTCAGTCGATCGCCATGTTTGAGACGCTGGGCGAGCAGCTCGGGCAGGATATTGAGTACGGTCTGCGCTGCGGCGGTTTGCAGCCGGTCGAGGATAAAATGCAGTGGGACATCCTGTCCGAGATCGTGGAAAAGCAGCGCGAGAGCGGTGTGGACATCCGCATGATCTCGGCCGACGAGGCGTGCGCGCTCGAGCCCCAGCTCAGCCGTGACATTTACGGTGCCCTGTATTCGCCCACGGGCGGCAAGGTCAATCCGCTCCGGCTGACCATGGGATATGCAAACGCGGCGCGTCGTCTGGGTGCGCAGTTTTTGACCGAGACCACCGTGACCGGGTTTGCGATCGAAAACGGACGGGTCACCGGCGTGCACACCGACAAGGGCGATTTTGCAGCCGACGTGGTGGTCAATGCAGGCGGCGCGTGGGCGGGAAAGATCGCCGCGCTTGCCGGTCTGGACTTGCCCATCACCCCGCGTAAGGGACAGCTCATCGTGACCGAGCCCATCGGCCCGTTTATGACCGCGACCGTGCAGTGTGCGCGCTACAACGTGGTCAAGTTCAAGCCCGAGGCGGTCACCGACCCGACGGCCATCCGTCTGGGCGCGTCGCTGTCCATCGAGCAGACCGAGGACGGCGGTCTGATCATCGGCGGCACACGCGAGTTCGCCGGATATGATACCGACAACACCTTTGAGGCCATCGAGGTCATGCTGCGCCGTGCGCTGCGCTTTTTCCCGGCGCTGCGGGATGTCAGCATCATTCGCTGCTTCTCCGGTCTGCGACCCTACACCCCGGACGGCCTGCCGCTGCTCGGACCGGTGCACGCGCTGCCCGGGTTCTACATGGCAGCCGGACATGAGGGCGACGGCATCGCGCTGTCTCCGATCACCGGCAAGCTGATTGCCGAATGGATCGTGGACGGCAAGCCGTCCTATGATCTGTCCGACTTTGATCCCAACCGATTTTTAAAGGCTTGATGCGGTCGAAGTCTGATTGGGGTCTTGACGAAATACCCCCCGAACAGATATACTAAACTTATGCAAAAGCTACAAGGCGTCTGCGATTACAGACGCCTTTCTTTGTATGGCTTGTGCAAGTCAGGCAACCGGGGGTACAGACTGCGCCCGGTCTGTACACTGTGATTCGGGAGGGAAATTAAGCATGCTCAAAGTCGCTGTCCCCATGGCCGTCCTGCTCATCCTCGTGCTGTGCAAGAAGATTCCGCTCATCGGCGGAAAGATCAATGCGGCGCTGGTCATCACCGGTGCGCTCACCCTGCTGCTCGCGGGTATTTACAGCCCCGAGACCTGGATTGCCGCCTGGTTTGATGGTCTGAACCGTCTGGCGTGGATTATTGCGCTGTCTATTTCGGGCAGCCTGTTCGCGGAAATCTCCATGCGCCTCGGTACGATTGACACCATCATCGGCGCGATGACCGCCAAATTCGGCAGGCATCCGCGCATCCTGATTGTGAGCATTCTGCTTGCGCTCACCATTGCCGGTTCGCTGCTGGGCGACGCGATTGCGGCTTCCACGGTCATCGGTATGCTGACCATCGGCATTCTGGTTTCCATGAACCTGTCTTACGAGAAAATCAGCGCCATTATCGTTATGGGCGCGTGTGTCGGCTCGATCATGCCCCCGATGACCCAGGCGCTTGCGCTGGCGTCGTCTCTGGTTGGCACCGAGCCCGACCCGGTCATCAACATCGGCTATGTGACCGTGTCTATCATCTTCGTCGTGGTTGCTATTTACTGCGCGTTCTTCCTCATCCACAAGGATAACGTGCCGGGTGCAAACGACACGGTCGTGCTCAAGTTCACCGACCAGGCCGCAGGCCAGATTCTGCGCCACAACTGGAAGTCGCTCATTCCGCTGATGTTCCTGATTGCAGTCGTCCTGCTGCGCACCGTGCCCATCCCATACCTGTCGTTCGACCTCGGCCCCACCCTGCTCAAGAATCTGAGTTATACCAGCGCCGACGGCGTGACGACCAGCTTGTATGACCTGCTGGCCGGTACGACCGTATTAAACGGCCTGACCAACGGTATCGTGCTGTCCATCCTGTGCGCGATTGGCGTCTCGTTCTTCTTCCCGGCCGTCCATAAGAACGCCGGAAACATCGTCCGCGAGAGCTTTTCCAAGGTCAAAATGACCGTCGTGCTGCAAATCTGCTGCGCGTTCATGCTGGGCAGCTTTTACGTCGCCGGTTCGGTGGATGCCGTGTCCGAGTTTGCGCAGAGTCTGGACAGTAACGTCCTCAAGATCGGCGGCGCAGTCGCTATGATTCTCATTGGCATGCTCACCGGTTCGCAGTCCACCAGTCAGAACGTCGTCTTTTCGTTCTTCGGCCCCGCCCTCGTCGCTTTCGGCGTCGATGCCACCCATGCCGCTGTCGCCGGTGCACATCTGGCCTCGGCTGGTCAGGGTTTGCCCCCGGCGGATCTGACGACCTTCGTTGTCGTCGGTATCGTCGCTTCGCAGTTTGGTAAGAAGGTCGATCCGCTCAAATCGATGTTTTATTCCATGCCTATGTGTATCTGTATGGCAATTATCGGTATGGTTTTCCTGTATGTGTGAGAAAAAAGCACCGTACCAATCCCGCCCGGCCCGTAGGTCACTATCCTTATTCCCGCGCTGTGCGCGGATAAAATGAGTGCTAGGCGAAATAAAGCTTTCGCCAGCCTTTCTCGAAAGGCTGCGGGTTCTCAGGGCAGAGCCCTGAGCCGTGTCCCGCAGGACACGGAATCCCCTTTTGATTCCGGTCTTTTGACCGGAATCAACCAAAATAAAAGCAAAAGCGCGACCCGCAGGTCGCGCAATCTCTGGAAAGACCGTCCGACGGGACGGTCTTTCCCTTTTTGTATGTTTTGATTGAAACCCGGGGCGGACACCGGGTTTCAATGGGGAGTTTCGCGGCTTGCGAGCCGCGACTTGAGGCGCTGCCTCAAGACTCCGCAAGCCTTTCGAGAAAGGCTTGAGCGAAAGCTTCAATTTTGGCTGCGGTGGTTTTTCTCACCTTGTCCCGCACCGGGGACGAAGTTATTCCCCACGCGCTGCGCGGCGCTTTTCATCAAACACACAGTGTGTGCCCTGATGCTGCTGCATACCGCCAAGGCATGCGCGATTGCAGCGGACACAGCGGAAAATCTGGTCGGTCTGTCCATTCTGCACCAGACGCGGCCAATCGGGGTCGGCGATGAGCGGACGGCTGAGAGCGATATAGTCGACGCGGCCGCTGTCTACCTGAGCGGCGGCAAAGTCCGGGTCACCCAGACCGCCGACACCGCACAGCGGGCGATCGGTCAGCGGACGGACGAGGTCGCAGAACTTCAAAAAGCAGCCGGGCTCACTGAAATAGGGGTGATTGTGCGGCGGGATGGTGTCGGTCAGTGCGCCGTGATTGGCCAGCGCAACTTCGTAGCAGTCTACCCCGGCCTCGTCCAGCAGCGGCACAAAGACCGGCAGTTCGCCGGTCAAAATACCCGCGTTGCCGTAGTGCGGGTTTTCCTGCCGCACGGCAAGTTTGTACTCGATGGGCATGTTAGGTACGGCGCGGCGCACGGCCTGCACGCAGGACACGGCAAAGCGCGCGCGGTTCTGCGGACTGCCGCCGTATGCGTCGGTGCGGTGGTTGTAAATACTCGAGCTGAAACTGCCGCACATGCGGTCGCCGTGGATCTGGATCATGTCGAATCCCGCGTCACGCGCCAGAATGGCGGCCTGTCCAAAGCCGTCGATGATGGTCTGAATGCGCTCGACCGGCAGGCCGGTGATGAAGTCGCCGGTCAGGTCGTTGAGCTTGCGGCGCAGATCGTCGGGCGTGATGCGTCCGGCGCGCAGGTCGGGCAGATAGCGCTGCAAGCCTTGCACGTCGCTGTCGCTCATGTGCAGCTGGGCGGAAATCTTCGCACCGCCTGCATGTGCGGTCTGGGTGATCTGGCGGTAGAAGTCCAGCCCTTCGGGCGTGTAGAGCGAGAACATGGGCGACGGCAGCACGGGCACGTCGCCTATGACGATCAGACCGGCACCGCCGCGGGCGATGCGGTCAATGTGCGCCAGAAAGTCCCCGGATTTTAAACCCATCGAGGTGGGCGCAAAGACGATACGGTTTTTAAGCGTCAAGCCGCGCACGATCAGCGGCTGAAAGAGCGATTCATACATGGACGATATCCTCCCATGGAAATTGAGTTTTTTCTTATCATACCGCAATACTTGTATTTGTCAACTGTTGTATTGTAAAATCTTTTTGAATGCGCTTGCGGAAGATGGATGACTTTGTCCCGCACCGGGGACAAAGTGAGGGACTCCATCCCGCCCACAGGCGAAATGAAGTTTGGATCAAACCTTTTCAAAGGTTTGCGGGTTCTCAGGGCAGAGCCCTGAGCCGTGTCCCGCAGGACACGGAATCCCCTTTTGATTCCGGTCTTTTGACCGGAATCAACTAAAATAAAAAAATAATCGCTCGCCGCAGCGAGCGAAATACTCTGCGGCCAATGGCCGCTCATGGGAAAGACCGTCCGAAAGACGGTCTTTCCTTTTTGTAAGTTTTAGTTGAAACCCGGGGCGGACACCGGGTTTCAAAGGGGAGTTTCGCGGCTTGCGAGCCGCGACTTGAGGCTCTGCCTCAAGACTCCGCAAGCCTTTCGAGAAAGGCTTGAGCGAAAGCTTCAATTTTGGCTGCGGTGGTTGTTTCTCACCTTGTCCCCGATGCGGGACAAAGTGGCTGTAGCCGCCTTGTAGCTTGAGGCAGAGTCCAACATCTGTTATACTAAACCCATACAAACTGCCGGGTCAGACGGTCGGAAAGGACGGGAAATCGGGATGAATCATCGCATCAAACGGGGACTGTGTGCGCTCTGTGCAGGCGTGCTGCTGAGCAGTGCAGCCGGGGCGATCAACTGGGGCTTATGGTACGGAAACGGCACTGGAAAGCCGCCGAACGGCGAGGATAGCGTGCAGACGCTGGCGAAATACGGGTCGTACTACATGGGTGACACGGACAGCAAGGTTATTTATCTGACTTTCGACTGCGGTTACGAGAACGGCAACACGTCCAAGATCTTAGACGTGCTCAAAAAGCACCATGCACCGGCGGCATTTTTCATGGTCGGTGACTATCTGGACACAGCGCCTGAGCTGTCCAAGCGCATGGGCGACGAGGGGCATATTGTGGGCAATCACACGAGCAATCACCCCAACATGTCCAAGGTATCCAAGACCAAATTCGAGCAGGAACTGACCAGCCTGTCCAAGCAGTACGAGCAAGTGACCGGGCGCAAGCTCGACCCGTTTTATCGCCCGCCCGAAGGGTCGTACACGCATGACAATTTGCAGTGGGCGCAGAATTTGGGCTATCACACGACGCTTTGGAGCGTAGCCTATGCCGACTGGGACCAGAACAAGCAGCCCAGCCGCGAGAGTGCATTAAAGACGCTCAACAGCCGCGTGCATCCGGGTGCAATCGTGCTGCTGCACGCAGTGTCGTCGACCAACGCAGCCATCTTAGACGAACTGCTGACCGGCTGGGAGAATCAGGGCTATCGCTTCGATTATCTCAGCGCCCTGCCCGGTCTGCCCGATCCGGCCAAGACCGCGATTCCCAGCGACTGCACCTTTGCCGTGGACGGCACAGCTGCACCGCTGACCGCTTACCTGATCGACGGTGCCAATTATGTCAGCCTGCGCGACTGCGCCGCCGCACTGCGTGCGACCGGCTCGGCCTTCGCAGTCGGATATGACGAGGCGACCGACACCGTCACCCTGACCCGTGGTCAGACGTATGAACCCATCGGAACGGAACTCAAAGGCACGCCAGACGTGACCGCGATGCAGGCCAGAGCAGGCAGCAAGGGTCTGTTGGTGGACGGCCAGACGGCGACTGTCTCGGCGTATACCATTGACGGCGCAAATTACGTAAATCTGCGTGATTTGACGGCATTGGTCGGCGGTACAGTTGGGTATGATGAGACGAGTAAACAGGTCACGCTCACAAGCGTAAATTAGCACCGCACCAATTCCCGCCCGCAGGCGAAATGAAGTTTGGATCAAGCCTTTTCAAAGGTTTGCGGGTTCTCAGGGCAGAGCCCTGAGACGCCCGTCGCAACGGGCGGAACTCTCTCTTTGATTCCCGGTGTCCGACCCGGGAATCAACCAAAACAAACAAAATAGAAAAGACCAACCGAATGGTTGGTCTTTTTAGAGATTGCGCGACCTGCGGGTCGCGCTTTTTTGTTCTTTGTTAGTTGATTTTCGCAAGGCGAAAATCAAAAGGGGAATTTCGCGTCCTGCGGGACGCGACTTGAGGCTCTGCCTCAAGACTCCGCAAGCCTTTTGAAAAAGGCTTGAGCGAAAACTTCATTAAGGCAACTGCTGCCGTAGGAACGCGACAAATTCCCGTTCCGCGTTCGACAATTCCCCGCGTCCGCGCTTGACGAGTCCCAAACAAATACGCTCCTCGCACCTTGCAATCGTCACCGGATGCAGCGTACAATCCTCCGGGAACATCCACCGGCAACCGATCATACACGCCGCGCCAGTTTCGGTCAATCGCCGCGAGAGAAGCGGGCTATTGGTCTGGATGCGTCCGGGGCTGTCTGCGTCCTGACCGATGAGCGCGGACGGCTGGAGGGCAAACAGACCGTCGGGCGGCTGGATGAAAGACAGGGTGCGCAGGGCTGCCGCGTCGACCGAACCGGTCTGCCGGAGCGGATGGTCTGCGCCGACGAACAGGCAGGGGCTATCCTCGCACAGCACCTCGAGCGTCAGCCGTTTTTTATCGATGATCTGTCCAAACCCGGCGAGTTTGCGGCGGGTCAGGGCGACCAGGCCCAGATTAGCTTCGTGCCGGTGCAATTTTTGCAGGATATCCTCCATACTGCCCTCGTGGTAGCGCAGATCGAGTGCCTGCCGGTCGCGGCAGAACTTTGCGGTCAGGTCGGCCAGAAAACCGCTTGGGGTGGCGGCAACGTGCAGCGGTTCGCACCCGCCATCGGCTTCGACCTGTGCAATCTGTCCGCAGCGGCGCAGAATGTCGCTTGCATGGGTGTAGACCTGCTTTCCGGCTTCGGTGATGGTGACGCCGACCGGGTGACGGTCGAACAGGGTCAGACCCAGCTCATCTTCCAGCGCCTTGATGGTCTTGCTGACGTGTGGCTGGGTGGTGTAGAGTGCGTCAGCGGCCTTTTTGAAGCTGCCCAAATCGACGCTTGTGACAAAATATTGCAGTTGTTTGAGTTCCATGGCCGCCTCCGTGTCCGGTATTCCTGCCCTTTATCTTACGGGAAAGCATGCGCGCCGTCAAGCGGTAAAAAAACGCACCGCCTGAACCTGTCAGACGGTGCGAAAGGGGAATTTACGCAAATTTCTTGATGACAATGCAGGCATTGTGACCGCCAAAACCGAGCGAATTGGAAATCGCGACGCGCACGGGTGCGTGTACTGCGACGTTGGGGGTGATATCCAGATCGCAGTCGGGGTCGGGCTCCTTGTAGCCGATGGTCGGCGGGATGATATCCTCGCGGGTCGCCATGGCGCAGGCGATGGCCTCAACGGCAGCCGCACCGCCCAGCAGGTGACCGGTCATGGACTTGGTCGAGGACACATGCACGCTCTTTGCCGCCTCGCCCAGCGCCTTCTTGATGGCGATGGTCTCGTACTTTTCATTCAGCGGTGTAGAAGTACCATGTGCGTTGATGTAGTCAACATCCTCCGGTGTCAGACCAGCGTCCTCAATCGCGCCCAGAATGGCAGCCGCTGCTGCGTCGCCCTCGGGCGAGGGGCTGGTGATGTGGTAGGCGTCGCCCGACGCGCCATAGCCTGCGACCTCGGCATAGATGGTCGCACCGCGTGCCTGAGCATGCGACAGGCTTTCGAGCACCAGTGCGCCCGCGCCCTCGCCCATGACAAAGCCCGAGCGGCGCGCGTCAAAGGGAATGGACGCTGCGGTGGGATCGTCGCCCGTGTGCAGCGCCTTCATGTTCTGGAAGCCAGCGAGCGAGAACGGGATGATACCGTTTTCCGTACCGCCGCACAATACGATATCCTGATAGCCGTGGCGAATGGCACGCATAGCCTCGCCGATGGCGTGGTTTGCGGTCGCGCAGGCCGAAACCGGGCAGTAGTTTTCGCCCTTGAAACCGAAGCGCATGGACAGGTGCGCGGCGACGATGTTGGGGATGAGTTCGGGGATGGCGAAGGGCGAGACGCGGCCGGGGCCCTTGTTGATGAGCTTTTCGACCTCGGTCTCGGTAATGTACAGACCGCCGATGCCCGAACCGTAGATGACACCGGTGCGATAAGGGTTGAAGGTACCCGGGGTCAGACCGGCCTGATCGACGGCCTGCTGGGCAGCAGCGATGGCAAAGTGCGAGCTCTTGTCCATGCGCTTGGCCTCTCTGCCCTCGACGTACTGGGAGATGTCGAAGTCCTTGACCTCGGCGGCCAGCTTGACCTTGTAATCGGACACGTCAAAGCGGGTGATCGGGCCGATGCCGCATTTGCCGTCCTTGAGCGACTGCCAGAAGGTCGGGACATCGTTGCCGATCGGGGTCACCGCGCCCATACCTGTAATGACGACTCGTTCCATGATGTTTTTTCCTCCTAATTTCCAAATCATGCAGCCCGCCGGGGTGCGGCGGGCGCAAAATATTTATTCTTTCTCTAATACCTGCTGACGCAGTTTGTAGTGCATGAGTTTACCGGTTGCCGTGTGCGGCAGCTCCCTGACTAACGTATACGACCGCGGCCACTTGTACGAGGACAGCATGGGCGACTGGACACAGTACGCCTTGATCTCCTCGACGGTCAGGCTGTCGTCGGACGGGACGATATAGGCCGCGACGACCTCGCCGCGCAGGCGGTCGGGAATGCCGATCACCGCGCTCTCGGCAACCTTGGGATGCTCATTGAGCACCGCTTCGATCTGGGTCGGATAAATGTTCTCACCGGCTGATACAATCATATCATCTTTTCGGCCGCAGATGGTGACAAATTCGTTCTTGTCCCACGTGCCCATATCGCCGGTGTACAGCCAGCCCTTGTAGAACTTCTGCGCGGTCATTTCCGGGTTGTTGTAGTAGCAGAACGCTGACTTGGCAGGTGAGCGGATGATGATTTCGCCCGGGGTCTCACTGTCGTGCGGCACGACTTCCTCGGGCTCGGCGTGCGAGCCGTCCGGGTGCACGGCGACCACGCGCACGTCGTCATCGGTGCACGCACGTCCGGCAGAACCGGACATTTCGGGCAGGTCGTAGGGACGAAGGAAGGTGTTCCAGAAGGTCTCGGTCGTGCCGTAGCCGTTGAAGATATTGGGGGTCAGCAGCTTCATATACTTTTCGCACGCGGCCTTCTCGAAGGGTGCGCCCATGGTGACGATGCCGCGCAGGGCGGACAGGTCGACCGGGGTGCGCTCCTGGGCGCGGGCGAGCATGGCCAGGATGGTCGGCACGCCGATGAGGAAGGTGACCCCATAGCGCTCGGCGTATTCCAGACAGGTGCGCGGGTGGAAATCGCGCAGGATGACCACCTCACCGCCGACGTAGAGTGTCGGGCACGGGCCGCCTGAGTGGATGCCGCCGCGGTGGAACCACGGGGTCATGTTCATGGTGCGGTCGGTCGGGGTGAGCGGAAAGTGCATAATGACGTCGTGTGCCGACAGCACCTCATTGATGTTGTTGATCGGCACGCCCTTGGGGCGGTTGGTCGTGCCCGAGGTGTAAAGACGGGTGGTTTCATCGTAGATATGCGGGTGAAAATCGATGGGCGGGTCGGTCTCGGACTGACCGTCCATATAGCCATCAAAGGACGTATCCCCCTGTCCACCAGCCACCAGCACCCGGTCGGGCTTGTGCTCAGCCAGCGCGAGCGCGTCCTGCGACAGCGTGCCGAACTGTGCGTCGTAGACGAATACCTTGGGGCGGCTGTCGTCGATGACCAGCGCGATTTCGCCCGCGCCCTGTCGGTAATTGACCGGGCAGACGATCGCGCCGACCTTGTGCGCGGCCAGATAGCAGAAGATGAACTCGGGCGAGTTCAAGAGCGCAAACATGACCACGTCATTTTTGCCCACGCCGTCCTGCCGCATGGCGTGCGCCAGCCGGTTGACCTGGGCATTGAGCTGTCGGTACGTCCACCGTCTGCCCGACTGGGGATCGTGCAGGGCGGGTGCGTCGCCAAAGCGCGCGACATTGCGCAGAAAGCCGTTGAGATAGGTGTATTGGGTCTCGAAGGTATCGCGGAACATCGAAACGTCATAGGTGTATCCATCAAACAAAGTAATCGCTCCTTATCGGGTGTATTGCGTGAAAATGAGGCTGGAGTTTTGACCGCCAAAGCCGAGCGAGTTGCTCATGGCAGCTGTGATTCGGGTTTTGCGTGCCTCATTGGGGATATAGTCGAGATCGCACGCCGGGTCGGGGTGTGCAAGGTGCAGGGTGGGCGGCAGGATGCCGTCGCGGATGGCCAGAATGCAGGCGATCGACTCGGTGATGCCGCCTGCGCCCATGAGGTGACCGGTCATGGACTTGGTGGAGGACACCGGCGGCGCCGACTCCCGTCCACCAAAGACCGCCTTGACCGCCTGAGTCTCTGCGATATCACCCAGACCGGTCGAGGTGCCGTGCGCGTTGATGTATCCGATATCCGACGGGGTCAGACCCGCACGTTTGAGTGCACGGCGCATGCAGGCTGCCGCGCCTGCGCCCTCGGGATGGGGTGCAGTGACGTGGTGCGCGTCCGAGGTGTTGGCATAGCCTGCAAGCTCGGCGTAGATGTGCGCGCCGCGTGCGCGGGCGTGCTCCTCGGTCTCCAAGATCAGCGCACCGCCGCCCTCACCGATGACGAAACCGTCCCGGTCAGCGTCGAACGGACGGCAGGCCTGTTCGGGGTCATCGTTGCGGCGCGACAGGGCGTGCGCCTGGGACAGACCGGCGACCACGATCGGACACAGAATGGACTCGCCGCCGACCGCGAGCACCGCGTCGGCTTCGCCCGTGCGCAGCAGCATGGCAGCGGTCATAATCGCGTCACCGCCTGCCGAACAAGCGGTATTGAGCGTCATGCTCGGGCCGGTGATGCCGTGGGCGATGGAGATCTGCGCGGCGGCAATGTTGCCGATGGTCATGGGCACAAAGCGCGGGCCGACGCGCTTGCCCGCGTCATACGCCTGCTGCGTGCCTGCGACCGTGGTCACGCCGTCCATGGCCGTGCCCATGACAATGCCGACCCGGTCGGGGTCTGCTGCGATGTCCAGACCGCTGTCGCCCAGCGCCTCTTCGGCCGCGACGAACGCATACTGCATAAACGGGTCCATGGTACGCGCAAGGGTCTTGGGCATGTAAGCGGCCGGGTCAAAGTCCTTGAGCTCGGCTGCAATCTGTACGGGCAGGTCGGATGCGTCAAAGCGGGTGATGCGGCCGATGCCGCACGTGCCCGCAGTCAGCGCCTGCCAATAGGCCGGAACGCCCACCCCGATCGGGGTCACAGCGCCCATGCCGGTAATTACAAGTTTTGTCTGATCCAAATGGTTCACCATCTTTCCTAAGGTGTTTGTTGACAGTCCAATTATATCAAAAAAAGCGACAAAACAAAAGAATGTTCCGCACCGGAATTTTTGTAGATTATGAACATAAATATAACCATATTCTGAAATTCTATGCAGATTTGTTCGGAATTCCGACCATTTGTCGGCATGTCGCGGAACGCGGTGCGCGTCTGTTTTCCAGTGTTCCAAACGGACGGTTTACAGCAAGAGACGGGCGCGGTAAGATAGAGACAGGGACACTGACAGAACCGAGCAAAACAGAACGTATGATCGAGGAGATGGAGAAAGGAGCGCAATATGGAATTTGTACTCATTGGACCGGGACAGCTCGGGCAGCTCTTGCTGCGGCAGGCCGGACGGGACTGCTTGGTGATCGGACAGGATGCCGACAGCACGCGGCAGGTAGGCGAGCTGTACGGCTGCCCGTGGACGACAAAAATCGAGCGCGCAGCGGACGGGGAGGTCATCGCGGTGGTCGTTCCGGCTTCTGCCGTGCCGTCGGTGCTTGAGCAGGTGGCGAGCTGTGCCAAGCCGGGCGCAGTCGTACTCAACTTTGCGACCGCGGTCGATATCCCGCGTGCGCTGCGTGAAAAACGCCCCGACCTTGTCTGGTCGGAAGCCAAGCTGGTGGGCTCGGCGGTGGGCATGGCGCATGGCCTGCCGTGCATGATCGTGCTGGGTGAGCACGACCCGGCTTTGCTGCGCCGGGTGCAGAACAGCCTGCCCGGCCTTGCCGACCAGATCATTCTGGGCGACGCGGCACTGGTGCCGACGGTCAACCGCGCCGCGACCGAAGCCGCGCTGCGCGCCGTGATTGCCCTCGAGCGTGAACTGACCGACCTGGGCGTGCCCCGTGCGCTCATCGACGCCGCACTGGGCGGCACAGTGCCCGGGGTATCGCTGTCTTACCAGCGCGGCACGCTGGGCGGTTTTGCGCGTAAGATCGTCCAGCAGATCGAAGAAGAGGGCTGACCGCATGACAAACAGCCGTGCAGAGCACCTGCACGGCTGTCTTTCTGGGCGGAAAAGGTTGCCCCGGCGGGAAGAATGCGGTATGATAAGGAAAATGCAGCGCAAGCTGCACCGAGTTCTGAACACTGCTTAGAGGAAACGATTATGGATAAAATTTTGAAATTACTGGAAGCCATGCAGCGCGGCATGATCCGCCTGAATGTCGGCGCGGACGGGCCGATCGTGTGGGGACGCACCCGTTTCGGCGGCTGTCCGGACGTGCCCGAGGGCTTTGTCTGGCCGACCTTTACCTCGGATACCTTTTACGACGACACGGTCAAGCCCCGACCGCTGACCTTTCTGGCGCAGTTCGACTGCGGCGCGCTGGCCGCGATGGACCCCGAGGGACTGCTCCCGCGCACGGGCATTCTGTCCTTCTTCTATGAGATGGAGTCGGCGCGCTGGGGCTTCGACCCGGCGGACGCGGGCTGCGGACGGGTGTACTGGTTCGACGGCAGTCAGCCGCTTGCGCCCGCACCCTTCCCGCGTGAGCTGGACGAAGAATTTCGCCTGCCGCGCCTGCGCGTGCAGGCCAAGGCCGACCGCTCGTTTGCATCGTGGGCAGACTTTGCCCAGCTGCACCCGGAACTGGACGAGCTGTTCGAGGACTACGCCGAGGCGCACGAGGTCATGGGCGGCAGCGGCGAGTGCAGCAAGCTGCTGGGCTGGCCGGATGTCATCCAGGATAACATGACGCTCGAGTGTGAGCTGGTCAGCCGGGGATACAACCTCGGCGGACTGGAGGACTTTCCGACCCATCTGGCCGAGCGCGAGGGCGCGGCCTCAGTGGAGAACTGGCGGCTGCTGTTCCAGCTGGATTCGTTTGAAATGGAAGATTTTGACTTAAATTTCGGTGACGACGGCGCGCTGTACTTCTACATCCGCACCGAAGACCTGAAAGCGCGGCGGTTCGACCGCGTTTGGGTGATTTTACAGTGCGGATAAGCGGATAAAAAGACAAACCCGATGCAGATACTGAGTCTGCATCGGGTCTTTTTTTTAGTCGCCCATGGAAAGGCCGAGGTCACGTGCGGCCTGTACGATATCGCCGTCGGGCGGGACGGTCTTGAGTTTGCCGGCAACTTCGGACAGCGGAACGGGTACGATCTTGCCCGCCCGGATGGCAACCATATTGCCGAACTTGCCGTCGCGAATGAAGTTTGCCGCCGCAACGCCCAGACGGGTGGTGAGCAGACGGTCGGCCGGGCAGGGCGCACCGCCGCGCTGATAGTGTCCGGGGATGGTGACGCGGATTTCTTGACCGGTCAGCTCTTTCAGCTCGTCGGCCAGACGGTAGGAGATCGAGGGATAGGGCATATTCTTGCGCGCTTCCTTGAATTCCTTCTTGCTCATTTTGGCTTCCTGCTGGCTGATCGCGCCCTCGGCAACGGCCAGAATGGAAAAGCGCTTGCCGCTCTCGGCGCGCTTTTCGATGGCGCGTGCAATCGCCTTGGCGCTGTACGGAATCTCAGGAATGACAATCACGTCCGCGCCCGATGCAATGCCCGCGTACAGGGTCAGCCATCCGGCCTTGTGTCCCATGGTCTCGACGATAAAGACGCGGCTGTGCGAGAATGCGGTCGAGTGGATGGAATCGATGACGCTGGTGGCGATGTTGACCGCCGACTCAAAACCGAAGGTCAGGTCGGTGCCCCAAAGGTCGTTGTCGATGGTCTTGGGCAGGGTGACGACGTTGACACCGTGCTCGGACAGCAGATTTGCCGTCTTGTGCGTGCCGTTGCCGCCCAGAATCACCAGACAGTCAAACCGTGCCTTCTTGCAGGTTTCCAGCATCTTTTGCAGCTTGGTTTCCTCGTTTTCATCGGCTTTCTGCATCATCTTGAACGGCTGGCGCGAGGTGCCCAGAATGGTGCCGCCCAGGGTCAGGATGTCGGAAAACTCTTCGGGCTTCATCGGGTGGTAATCGCCCTCGATCAGACCGCGATAGCCGTCGCGGATGCCGTAGAGCGTCACATCCTTGCCGAATTCATTATAAAGCGTCTTGGCTACACCGCGCAGGGCAGAGTTCAGGCCCTGGCAGTCGCCGCCGCTGGTTAACATGCCAATTTTCATAAACGGTTACCTCCTGCTTGTCTCTTTTTATCATACGCTATTTTGCCGGCCCTGCAAAGTCTTGCAGGCGATTTTACCAGAATTTGACACAAGCGGGCAGCGCATGGGCTACCGTTATGATGGCACGTCCAGCCGGTCGAACGATGTCATTTTGCGCGTGAAAAAAGGCTGGGAAAGCTTCCCAGCCCGGTTTTTTCATCCATTCCATCCCATATCACGCGCAATGCGGTCGCGGGTCGCGAGCAGTGCAGGCTGCAGCTGCGCGAGATAACTGTCGCTCATACGCATGAGCGGTGCCGAGATGGACAGTGCACCGCA
This sequence comes from Butyricicoccus pullicaecorum, assembly GCF_002160355.1. NCBI lineage: Bacteria > Bacillati > Bacillota > Clostridia > Eubacteriales > Butyricicoccaceae > Butyricicoccus > Butyricicoccus pullicaecorum. Next base: position 21,205 of record NZ_NFKK01000013.1, on the reverse strand, counting down.
CACCTTTCCGGTATAGTCGCGGATGGCGGCGGCGATGCAGCGCACGCCCAGCTCGTTCTCCTCGTTGTCGAACGCGCAGTCCCGACGGCGCACGGCCTCGAGCACGTCGTGCAGACGCTCGCGGGTGACGATGGTGTGGGGCGTGTACGCCTGAATGTCGCTGCTGTCCCAGATGCGGTCAACTTCCTCGTCGCTCATGCACGCCATCATGGCCTTGCCTACGCCCGTGCAGTACATCGGGCGGCGCATGCCGATGCGCGAGAACATGCGGATAGCGCCCTGCTCAACGTCCACCTTGTGCACGTATACGATGTCGGTGCCCTCGGGCACGACCAGATGAACGGTCTCGTGTACCTGACGGGACAGCGCTTCCATGGGTGCGCGTGCGATCTGCACGAGGTCGAGGTTTTCCACCACCTGACCGGACAGCGCATAGAGCTTGGTGGTCATGCGGTATCGTCCGCTCTCCTCATCTTTGCGCACGTAGCCGCGTGCCGCCATGGACGAGAGCATACGGTGCACCGTGCTCTTGTGCAGACCGGTGCGCTCGGTCAGCTCGTGAATGGGCAGGCCGTCGCGCGCCCCGCACAACTGTTCCATGATATCAAATGCACGATCGAGCGACTGCACCGTTCCTTTTTCCGCCATTTTAGACCACTCCGTTTCATATTATAAAACTGTGTTTTGATTTTAACAAAAATCCATAAAAAATGCAAGGGATTTTTATGACGAAAGCCGTATTGATTTTTCAAACAGATTTACTATAATAAGAGCAGTTAAGATTTTAAAACAATGTTTCACATTATGAAACTATCTTGGAGGCTGACTACGATGGACAAGTTATTACAGCAGATTAGTGAAATCGGTGTTGTTCCGGTTATCAAGCTCGGTCATCCGACCCGCGACGCAGCGCCGCTTGCAAAGGCTCTGTGTGAGGGCGGCGTACCGGTCGCAGAGGTTACCTTCCGTGCAGCAGGCGCTGCACAAGCCATTCGCATCATGAAGGAGACCTGTCCGGACATGATCGTCGGCGCCGGCACCGTTCTGACCACCGCACAGGTAGACGAGGCGCTGGCAGCAGGCGCGCAGTTCATCGTAACCCCCGGTTTTGACCCCGAGCTGGTTGCATACTGCCAGGAGAAGCAGGTCATCATCCTGCCCGGCTGCACCACCCCGACCGACTACCACGCTGCATACAAGTTCGGTCTGGAAGTTCTGAAGTTCTTCCCGGCTGAGCAGTCCGGCGGTGTTGCAAAGATCAAGGCAATGTCCGCTCCCTTCCCGATGTTCAAGATCATGCCCACCGGCGGCGTTTCGCTCAAGAACCTGGCCGAGTATATCAAGTGCCCGGTCATCACCGCTTGCGGCGGCTCCTACATGGTCACCGCTGACCTGATCGAGAACCAGAAGTGGGACGAGATCATCGACCTGTGCCGCAAGTCGGTCGAGATCGTCAAGGAGGCGCGCAATGGCTGAGTTTTCGCTCGCCCATGTCGGCATCAACGCGCAGAATCCTGAGGAAGCGCGCCGTGCTGCCGAACTGTTCTGCACCCTGTTCGGTTTTGAGCTGAAAGACGGAAACAGCTCGATCTTCGCAGGTGCAGGCGTTGAGGTCATGAAGACCCCTTACCGCGGAACCATGGGTCACATCGCCATCGGTACCCCCGATGTCGCGGCGGCTCGTGCCGAGCTGGAAGCACGCGGTTTTCAGTTCGATGAATCGACGGCCAAGTTCAAGGCGGACGGACGCCTGAACGCAATTTATCTGACCGACGAGATCTGCGGTTTCGCCGTCCATCTGGTCGGCAAGGCCTAAAAACTTTTTTACAAAATACGTTACCCTACCAAAAAAACAATCCAAAATCCACGTTACCACCCTCAAAGATCTGAAAAGGAGTTTATACCCATGAAGGTTGTTACCTTTGGCGAGCTCATGCTCCGCCTTGCCCCCAACGGCTATTATCGCTTCTTCCAGGACGACCAGCTGCAGGCCACTTTCGGCGGCGGCGAGGCAAACGTCGCTGTTTCTCTGGCAAACTACGGCATGGACGCTTCGTTTGTCACCAAGCTGCCCACCCATGCGATCGGTCAGGCTGCTGTCAACTCGCTGCGCAAGTACGGCGTTGACACCTCCAAGATCGTACGCGGCGGCGACCGCGTCGGCATCTACTTCCTCGAGAAGGGTGCATCCCAGCGCGGCTCGGTCTGCATTTACGACCGTGCACATTCTGCCATTCAGGAAGCTGCTCCCTCTGACTTCGATTGGGACGCAATCTTTGAGGGCGTGGACTGGTTCCACTTCACCGGCATCACTCCGGCACTGGGTGAGAATCTGGTCGAGATCTGCCGCGAGGCCTGCAAGGCTGCAAAGGCACACGGCGTAAAGATCTCCTGTGACCTCAACTACCGCGGCAAGCTGTGGACCCGCGATCAGGCGCGCGCAGCAATGACCGATCTGTGTCAGTATGTTGACGTGTGCATCTCCAACGAGGAGGACGCAAAGGACGTATTCGGCATCGAGGCAGAGAACACCGACATTTATGGCGGCAAGCTCAACAAGGAAGGCTATAAGTCTGTTGCAAAGCAGCTGGCTGACAAGTTCGGCTTTGAGAAGGTCGCAATCACCCTGCGTACCTCGATCTCTGCAAGCGACAACGACTGGGCTGCTATGCTGTACGACGGCGAGAACTACTGCTTCTCCAAGGAGTACCATCTGCACATCGTTGACCGCGTTGGCGGCGGCGACTCCTTCGGCGGCGGCCTGATCTACGCGCTGCTGAGCGGCAAGAACACCCAGGACGCAGTCGAGTTCGCAGTCGCAGCATCTGCACTCAAGCACTCGATCGAGGGCGACTACAACCTCGTGACCGTTTCCGAGGTCGAGAAGCTGGCAGGCGGCGACGGTTCCGGCCGCGTACAGCGCTAAACCATCCATTTTTGCCCCATTGGGGAAACATCTCCTATTTATATTTCAAGTTCAAATCTCCTTTCACGAGAAGAACCCCTGCGGAAATGCAATCCGCGGGGGTTTTTCTTTGTCTGACGCGCCGTTTCAGACACACGGGCGAAAGCACATAAAATGACAGCAAAGAGGGAGCAAATTCCATTGCCCGGGGCGGGGAAATCTGGCAGACTGATGGAAAGAAAGAAAAGGAGAGCCAAACCATGAACCGGATTCAGGCGAATATCCGCGTACTGAGCGATGACGAGATCGTACGCATTCACAATACATCCATGCGCATCCTGTCCGAGATCGGCCTGCACGTACCCAATGAGATCGTGTGCGGCATGGCACAGAAACTGGGTGCAAAGGTGGACGGGGAGACCGTGCGCATCCCGGCCGAGGCGCTCGATCCCATTCTTGCCCTGGCACGCGCGGGCGATCACGCCTTTGCAGCCTCCGGCCAGACCGTGCGCAAGATCTCGGGCAACGTGTCCACCCAGATTTTTGTCTTTGACGAGCAGACCGGCACGCGCCGACAGGGCACCATGCAGGACGTGCGCGACGGCATCGCGCTGATCGAGGGACTGCCCAACATTGCGCGTTCCAACGCGGTCGTCGTGCCCTCCGATGTGCCCATGCCCGATTTGCTGTCCTTCCGTGAGATCTACAAGCACGCGCGCAAGGACGGCGGCACCTACATTCTGTCCGACCGCTCAGCGCCCTACATCCTGCAAATGGCGCAGGTCATGGGACGCACGGTGTCCTATCTGCTGGACACGGTCAGCCCGCTGGGATTTACCCGGGAATCGCTCGAAATCGCCCTGCAATTTGCCGCAGCCGGCATGCCGCTTGACATGACCCCGCTGGTCATGGCCGGTTCGACCGCGCCGGTCACGCTCGCCGGTGCACTCGCCCAGCAGAACGCCGAAGTGCTCGGCTCGCCCAATCAGGCGCTGTTCGGCATCGCCACCGCCCAGATGGCCGCATTTTACGGCCTGACCAGCGGTTCCAACAGCGGTTTGACCGACGCGCCCTATCCCGACTTTCAGGCAGGCTTTGAAAAGTCGTTCTCGGCGGTGTGCAGCGTGCTCGCGGGCAGCGACGCCATCGGCGGACAGGGCATCGTGGGCGCAGATCAGGGCTTCAGCTTTGCCCAGCTGGTGCTCGATGACGCATGGCTGGATGCGTTCAACTACACTTTGCAGGGCTTCACCGTGGACGAGGACACGCTGGGCTTTGAGACCATCGAGGAAGTGGGCATCGGCGGCAACTTCCTGAGCGAGTGGCACACGGTTGAGTACATGCGCGCAAGCTGGTGGAAGCACGACCTCTTCCCGCGTCAAACCTTCCAGGACGGCGAGCCCATCCAGACGGCGCGTCAGCGTGCGCAGGAACGTGCGCAGGCCATCATCGAGGAAAACCGCACCGACGAGCCGGTCATCGACGGCGCACAGTGCGCAATGCTCGATAAGATCGTACAGGATGCACTCGATCATCTGGACGCATAACTGTTTTACGCAAAAAAATAAGACCCACCGGTTTCGGTGGGTCTTTTGCGTTATTCCATTTCGAATGCGCCGGTGTAGAGCTGATAGTAGACACCCTTTTGGGCAATCAGTTCGTTGTGGCTGCCGCGCTCGATGATGCGTCCGTGCTCAAGTACCATGATGGCATCCGAGTTGCGCACGGTGGACAGACGATGCGCGATGACAAAGACCGTTCTGCCGTACATCAGACCGTCCATGCCCTGCTGTACGAGTGCCTCGGTGCGGGTATCGATGGAGCTTGTCGCCTCGTCGAGGATCATGACCGGGGGATCGGCGACCGCTGCGCGCGCGATCGCGATCAGCTGGCGCTGACCCTGGGACAGGTTTGCGCCGTTGTCGGTCAGCATGGTGTCGTAGCCCTCGGGCAGACGGCGGATGAACTCGTCGGCGTTTGCAAGCTTTGCCGCGACTTCGATTTCCTCGTCGGTCGCATCCAGACGGCCATAGCGGATGTTTTCGCGCACGGTGCCGGTGAACAGGTTGGTATCCTGTAAAACGATGCCCAGCGAGCGGCGCAGATCGTCCTTTTTGATCTTGTTGATGTTGATGCCGTCATAGCGAATCTTGCCGTCGGCAATGTCGTAGAAACGGTTGATGAGGTTTGTGATCGTGGTCTTGCCCGCGCCGGTCGAGCCGACAAAGGCCAGTTTCTGACCGGGCTTTGCAAAGAGCGTGATGTCGTGCAGGATGGGCTTTTCGGGAGTGTAGGCAAAGTCCACGTCGAAGAAGCGCACGTCACCGGTCAGCTTGGTGTAGGTGAGCGTACCGTCCTCGTGGGGGTGCTTCCACGCCCAAATGCCCGTGCGCTCGGTGGTCTCGACGAGCTCACCGTTCTGGTCGTACTTGGCATTGACCAGCGTCACATAGCCCTCGTCCTGCTCAGACTCCTCATCCATGAGCGCAAAGACACGGGATGCACCGGCCAGCGCCATGATGATCGAGTTTAACTGCTGGGAAATCTGGCTGATGGGCTGGGTGAAGCTCTTGGACAGCTGTAAGAAAGCCGCAATCGCACCCAGCGTCAGACCGCCGCCGTTTAATGCGATCGCGCCGCCGACGATGGCGAGAATGACGTATTGCAGGTTGCCGATGTTGTTCATGGCGGGCATCAAGATGTTAGCGTACTTGTTTGCCAGACGTGCCGAGCCTGCCAGCTTGTCATTCAAGCGGTCAAAGCCTTCCTTTGCCTTCTCCTCATGGCAGAAGACCTTGACGACCTTCTGACCCTCGATCATTTCCTCGATGTAGCCGTTGAGCTTGCCGAGGTCGGCCTGCTGCTGCATGAAGTACATGCCGCTCTTGCGTGCGATCTTGCGCACGACGACCAGCATGAAGGCGACGCAGATCAGAACGACGATGGTCAGCTGCCAGCTCATGACCAGCATGGAGCAGAACACGGCGATGATGCTGATGACCGAGGACATGGCCTGCGGGATGCTCTGCGAGATCATCTGACGCAGGGTATCGACGTCGTTGGTATAGACCGACATGATATCGCCGTGCGGGTGGGTGTCGAAGTAGCGAATGGGCAGCGACTGCATGTGCGAGAACATGCGGTCACGGATATCCTTGAGGGTGCGCTGGGAGACCGTAACCATGATGCGGTTGTAGAGATAGGTTGCGATCAGACCGGCGGCGTACAGACAAGCCATGCCGGCCAGGGCGTGCAGCAGGTCGGTAAAGACCGGCGCGTCCATGAGCAGAAGCGGTTTGATGTAGTCGTCAATGAGCGACTCGAGGAAGACCGAAGCGCCGACCGATGCAGCTGCGCTGACGATGATGGCCAGAACGACCACGACAAGGCGCAGGACGTTGCCGCGGGCGATCATGGAGAACAGGCGCTTTGCCGTTCCCTTGGGTGCCTGCGCGTGCGGCGCACCCATTTTCGCATTCATCTTGTTGAAATTAGGCATCTTCCTCGCCTCCCTTCTGCTGCGATGCAAAGACTTCCTGATAAATCTGGCTGGTGCGGAGCAGCTCCTCGTGCGTGCCGTATGCACTGATGTGACCGTCGTCCAGCACCAGGATATGGTCGGCATCCTGTACCGACGAGATACGCTGTGCGATGATAAACTTGGTCGTGTCCGGGATTTCCTCGCGGAATGCCTGACGGATGAGCGCGTCGGTCTTGGTGTCGACGGCAGAGGTCGAGTCGTCCAGAATCAGGATCTTGGGCTTTTTGAGCAGGGCGCGGGCGATACACAGACGCTGTTTCTGACCGCCCGATACGTTGGTGCCGCCCTGTTCGATGTAAGTGTCGTACTTGTCAGGCATTTCCTGAATGAAGGGGTCGGCCTGCGCCAGACGGCACACGCGCTCGATCTCCTCGTCCGTGGCGTGTTCATTGCCCCATCTGAGGTTTTCCTTGATCGTGCCCGAGAACAGGGTATTCTTTTGCAGCACCATGGCAACCTCGTTGCGCAGCACTTCCAGATCGTACTCGCGCACGTCGATGCCGCCGACCTTGACCGTGCCCACGGTCACGTCGTACAGACGCGGGATGAGCTGAACGAGGGTGGTCTTAGACGCACCGGTGCCGCCCAGAATGCCCACGGTCTCGCCCGAGCGAATGTGCAGGTCAATATGATTGAGGCTGGTGTTGTTCGGGTCGTTTACATAGCTGAAGGAGACGTTTTCGAAGTCGACCGAACCGTCGGGCACTTCACGTACGCCGTCCGGCTTGGACTTGAGGCTGCTCTCTTCCTCCAGAATTTCCTCGATACGCTCGGCAGACGAGCGCGCCATGATGACCATAACCATGACCATGGACAGCATCATGAGACTCATGAGAATCTGGAAGGTGTAGTTGAACATACTGGTCAGTGCGCCCGTGGTCATGGAACCGCCGACGACCAGACGCGCGCCAATCCAGGAGATAAGCAGCAGGCAGGCGTAGACGCAGAACTGCATGAGCGGCATGTTGAGGATAATCAGACGCTCGGCCTTGAGGAAGCCGCGGAACAGCTTCTCGGAGATCGTGCCGAACTTCTTCTTTTCGAAGTCCTCACGCACGAAGGACTTGACCACGCGGATGCCGGTGAGGTTTTCCTGCACGACGTTGTTGAGCTCGTCGTAGGTGTCGAATACCTGCGTAAACAGACCGTGCACGCGGCTGATAATCAGCGCCAGACCGATGCCCAGAATGGGAATCGCGCACAGGTAGATGGTCGCAAGGCGTGGGCTGATGTATACGGTCATAGCAAAGGCAAAGACCAGCATGACAGGGGCGCGCACAGCGACGCGAATAATCATCTGATAAGCGTTCTGCACGTTGGTGACGTCGGTCGTCAGACGGGTGACGATACCGGCGGTGGAAAACTTATCGATGTTGGCGAAAGAAAAGTTTTGTACGTGGTGGTAGATGTCATGGCGCAGATTGCGTGCCAGGCCTGCCGAGGCATCGGCTGCTGCGCCGCCGGCCAGTACGCCGAAAATCAGGGCGCATACGGCCATAACGATGAGGATGCCGCCAAGGCGCAGAATCTCGCCCTGATCGCCCGCATCAATGCCCTTGTCGATGAGTACGGCCATGACGACGGGAATCAATACCTCAAAGATAACCTCAAAGCAGACAAAGACCGGCGCCAGAATGGACGCTTTTTTGTTGTCGCGGATGGCGGCTGTGATGTGATTGACCATGGTGTATCACTCCTTTTGCTGGGGTAGTTCGGCCAGATTGGCCTGAATTTTTTTTGCGGTCGCAAGAAATGCGTCCACTTCTTCGCGGGGAATGCCCCGGATGATCTGGGCTTCCAGCGCATCGCGCTGGGCGATGAACTGCGCGTGAATTGCGAGCGCCTTTTCGGTCGGAACGATGATCTTGCGTCGTGCGTCGTTCGGTGCGCTCACACGCTCGATCATCTCTTCCTTCTCGAGCGCGATCAAAAAGCGGGACGCGGTCGAGCGGCGGATACAGAAGACCTGCTCGATGTCATGCTGGCACAGCTGGTCGCCGACATGCTCGCACAGATAGCCCATAATCATGCCCGCGGTCTCCGAACACGGCTTGCCGTCAGGCGGCTGGTGGCTCATCAGCTGCCGCCGAAACAGGTTGGACAGCGCGCGGATGGTGTATCCGATCAAATGCTCTGACTCCATGTTTGGGAATACACTCCTTTCGAGAAATTTGTTAGCTTACTTACAATTTTAGCAAACACTAAAAATCATGTCAATTGATTTTTTGTTAGCTTGCTTACATTTTGTCAGCCTGCACAAATTCAAACCGAAAATGAAAAAAAGCCCTGACAAAAGTCAGAGCTTTTTGGGTTATACGACAGCCAAGGAAGGGGTTGGGGCATCGGTAAATTGCCGCCACATCTTGCCGCGCAGGGCAAAGAGCAGCACACAGCGCACAATCTCGTCGGTCATAATGGCAATCCACGCACCGCACACGCCCAGCGGGCCGGCCAGCAGATAGACAAGCGACGGACGGACCAAGACGATGCCCACGGTCGTAATGATCGAGGGAATACCCGCACGCCGACAGCTGCGCATACCGCTGGCGTAGATGAGTGCGACCGCTTGGAACGGCTGATACAGGAAGATGATGCGCAGAATGCGCACACCCTCAGACAGCACCTGCGGGTCGTCCGAGTAGCACGACATGAGAAAGCCCGGAACGGCGAAAAACAGCACCGCGCACAGGCTGGAAAAGGCAAGTCCGTACACCATCGCAGCCGAAAACGCATCTTGTGCCGCTTTTCGGTCGTGGTTGGCGTATGCCTTGCTCAGGAAGATGAGCGCGGTGGTCGCGACGGCTTCCGCGCCCAGATAGGCGAAGTTTTGCAGCGAAATCAAGATGCGATAGGCGGCAAAGGCGGTCGTGCCCAGGGCTGCAATGCGCGTGATGGACAGGAAGATACCCAGACGAATCATGACCTTTTCGCCCGCCATGGGCAGCGCCTCGGTACAGATCGCTCGGGTTTCGCGCCAGGTCGAGCGCAGCCAGTCGGACAGCGGAATCCGAATCTCGCGTGCCCGCAGCTGGTCACGCATGACCACCACGGCACAAAGGAGACCCACCGCGCAGCCGCTGACCGTCGCCACGGCTGCACCGAGTGCGCCCAGCTTGGGGAAGGGGCCATAGCCATTGATGAGCACGACGTCGCCGACGATATTGATGCCGTTTGCGATCAGATTGAGCAAAAATGACCACTGCGGCTTGTCCAATCCCTTTAAAATGGTGGCCATCGCGCCGTACATGCGGCGGCAGACAAAGGCCAGCAGGGAAATCTGAAAATAGGGCACGGCAATGGGCAGGGTGTCTGCCGTGCCGCCGAACAGGGTCAGGAAGGGGACGGCAAAGACACCGGTCAGGACGGCGAGCAGCGCCGCCGAGGCCAAGGTCAGTTTGAGGTATCCCCGGATGATGGCGTGGATAGCGTTTCGGTCATTTTTGGCCGACGCACGCGCCATGCGTGCGATGACCGCAGTCTGAACGGCGAAAAACAGAAATTCCAAAACGTTTATGGGCTCGGCGGTCAGACCGACGGCCGCAATCGCGGTCGTACCGCAGGGCTTGAGCAGCGCAGTGTCCACCATGACAAACAGGCTGACGAGAAACAGCTCAGCGAAAATGGGTGCGCCAATGTGCAGCATGTCCCGCATGGTCTTTGCCGTGGGACGTGTCCAGCTGGATCTTTGCATAATGCCCTCCTTTTTGTGCACTTTACACATCTTTTACGAACAACCCGCAATGGAATATCGTGAGACATGACCATGATAGCACATTTGTTTGCCCGCTGCAACAAAATCCGATATCTTTTCTTGACATTGCAGGTACAGCCCACTATAATAATTTGCAGGCAAACTATTTTTCGTTGGGAGGCGATCACATGGAAAACACCGACCTCAGCTTTTACATCCACAAGCTCAGCAACCACACCGATCGTATTTCCCATGCGATCTACAACCGCAAGGAACTAGACGAATGCTCACTGACCAGCCTGTTCGTGCTCGATTTTCTCTACGCCCATCGCGACCAGCGGCTGTGCCAGCGCGATATCGAGGACGAATTTTTCATCAACCGCGCGACCGCATCCAAAATGCTGCGGCTGATGGAGGAAAAGCAGCTCATCCGGCGCACGGTGTCGGACGAGGACAAGCGCAGCAAGACCATCGAGCTGCTGGAAAAAGGGCTGGAGCTCCAGCGCAAATGCGGCGCCATTCGGCAGGGAACCGAAGAGGCGCTGGGCGAGGCGCTCACGCCCCGCGAAATCGAACAGTTTAAGGCCATCTGTCGGAAAATGCTCGCGCATCTGGAATAACAGGATGCGCGAAAATTTTGTCCAATTCGCAGGCTCCGCGTAGTTTTTTGCCACATATTCAGGTCGTGACCCGGAAAAAGCAGACGGGAACATGAAAATTCTTTGCATATTTCACAGATCGCCTCCAATTTATGACCGCATTCGCCTGCCGGACGGTGTATCATAGCAGACACAAGGTAAGCGATCGGAGGCAAATAAACCATGAAAAAACGAACTTATCTCTGGACGATCGGCATCACACTCGTTATCGGCGCCCTTTCCAGCTTTTTGACCCGTAACGACATGTCCTACTATACAGAACTCGTCAATAAACCCATGCTGACCCCGCCCGCGTGGATCTTCCCGGTGGTGTGGACGATTTTGTACGTGCTCATGGGCATCGGGCTGGGGCGTGTGCTGGAGTCTGACGGCTCACAAGCGGACAAGCAGGCCGCCACCCGCATTTATGCCGTCCAGCTGTTCTTTAACTTCGCGTGGAGCATTGCATTTTTTACCTTCCGCGTCTATCTCTTTTCCTTTGTTTGGCTGCTCGTCCTGTGGGCACTCATCATCTGGATGATCTTCATCTTTGCCCGCTCCGACCGTCTGGCAGCGCGGCTGCAAATCCCGTATTTCCTGTGGGTGACCTTTGCAGCCTATCTCAATCTGATGATCTATCTGCTCAATCGATAATTCACCCCCCAAAAAAACGCATCCCGTCCAAATTCCGGCGGGATGCGTTTTTATTTGGCGTTAAAAAGAGGGTCACGGTTTGCGCATGACAAAATTGGTCAGCTTTACCCCGTGTCGCACGACCTGCTGTTCGGTGATCGTCCGGTAGCCGCGCGCAGTAAAGAAGGGATGAGCGGTAATGGAGGCGTGCGTCTCGATCGGACGACCCTTGACCGCGCTTTCCAACGCGTCGCAAAGCGCGGTTGCGATGCCCTGCCGCTGGAAGCGGGCGTGGACGTACAGGCGGTCGAGGTATCCGTCCCGGCTGATGTCGCCAAAGCCGACAATCTGCCCATTTTGCTCGGCAATCCAGGTCGTGTGCTCCAGAAAAGAGCGGTTCCAGGCCGCAAGATCGACCATCCCGTCCGCCCACGCGTCGCACTGGTCAGCCGAGTAGTCCCCGCAGTTCACCGTGTGCACGGTATCGAAAAAGAGGGCGGCGAGCACCGGGCAGTCGTCCGGGTGATAGGGGCGCAGATTCATATCTTTGACACTTCCTTTCCTGAAAACCGGCAAATGCGGAAAGGATGCACCGCACGGCGCATCCTTTCTCGTGAGAATTGGAAAAAAAGAGGAAAATATGGGTTTCTATCCTTACAGCGAGGCGTGGAAGGTGCGCTTGATGACCTCTTCCTGCTGCTCGCGGGACAGACGGTTAAAGTTGACCGCATAGCCGGATACGCGGATGGTCAGGGTCGGGTACTTCTCCGGGTGATCCATCGCGTCCATGAGGGTTTCGCGGTTCAAGACATTGACGTTTAGGTGGTGGGCACCCTGCTGGAAATAGCCGTCGAGCACGGCGACCAGATTGGCTTCGCGTGCGGCCTCGTCGTGACCAAGCGCGTCGGGTACAATCGAGAAGGTGTTGGACACGCCGTCCTGGCATACGTCACGGTAAGGAATCTTTGCGACCGAGTTGAGCGACGCGAGCGCGCCGTTTTCATCGCGTCCGTGCATGGGGTTTGCACCCGGTGCGAGCGGTTCGCCGCCCTTTCTGCCGTCCGGGGTCGAGCCGGTCTTTTTGCCGTACATGACGTTGGACGTGATGGTCAGGGCAGACAGGGTATGCTTTGCACCGCGGTACAGGGGATGCTTTTTCAGCTCAGACGAGAACTTACGCACGATGTAGACGGCCTCATCGTCGGCGCGGTCGTCATCGTTGCCATACTTGGGGAACTCGCCCACGGTCTCGAAGTCGACCGCGATGCCCTGTTCGTTGCGAATCGGGCGTACCTTGGCGTAGCGGATGGCAGAGAGCGAATCGGCAGCGACCGACAGACCGGCGATGCCGAAGGCGGTCAGGCGCTCGACGTGGGTGTCGTGCAGCGCCATCTGGCTGGCCTCGTAGGCGTACTTATCGTGCATAAAGTGGATGATATTGACCGTGTCGGCGTACAGCTCGGCTGCATAAGCCAGTACCTTGTCGTAGTTTGCACGCACCTTGTCATAGTCCAGAATGTCGTCGGTGATCGGCTCGATACCCGGGACAACCAGTTCGCCCTTCTTTTCGTCCACGCCGCCGTTGATGGCGTACAGCAGGCTCTTTGCCATGTTGCAGCGTGCGCCGAAGAACTGCATCTGCTTGCCGACCTGCATGGCCGAGACACAGCAGGCGATGGCGTAGTCGTCGCCGTAGATCGGACGCATCACGTCGTCGTTTTCGTACTGGATAGAATCGGTCGCAATGCTCATCTTGGCGCAGTAGGTCTTGAAGCCCTGCGGCAGGTGCTCGCTCCAGAGCACGGTCAAGTTGGGTTCGGGCGCAGGGTTTAGGTTGGTCAGCGTGTGCAGGTAGCGGAACGAGTTCTTGGTCACCAAGGGCTTGCCGTTGATGCCCATGCCGCCGATGGACTCGGTTACCCAGGTCGGGTCACCGCCAAACAGCTCGTTGTACTCGGGCGTGCGCAGGTGACGCACCAGACGCAGCTTGATGATGAACTGGTCAATGAGCTCCTGTGCACCGGCTTCGTCCAGAATGCCCGCGTCCAGATCGCGCTGGATGTAGATGTCGAGGAAGGTGGACGTGCGGCCGAGCGAGGTCGCCGCGCCGTTGTTCTCCTTAATACCGGCCAGATATGCCATGTACAAAAACTGCACCGCCTCGTGCGCATCCTTTGCCGGCTCGGACAGGTCGACGCCGTAGCGTGCCGCCATGGCCTTGACCTTGCCCAGTGCGCGAATCTGCTCGGAAACCTCCTCACGCAGGCGGATTCTTTCCTCGTCCATCGGGCCGTCGATCGCCTTGAGATCGTTCTTTTTCTCCTCGATCAGGCGGTCGATGCCGTACAGCGCGACGCGGCGATAGTCGCCGATGATGCGGCCGCGGCCATACGCGTCGGGCAGGCCGGTCAGCAGGCCGACATGGCGGGCGACGCGGGTGCGCTCGGGGTAGGCGTCAAAGACACCTTCGTTGTGGGTCTTGCGGTACTCGGAGAAGTGGCGCTCGATGGTCGGGTCGAGCTGGTAGCCGTACTGCTCGAGCGAAGACTTTGCCATGCGCATGCCGCCGTACAGGTTGACAATGCGCTTTAAGGGCGCGTCGGTCTGAAGTCCGACGATGACCTCGTTTTCCTTGTCGATGTATCCGGGCTCAAAGTTGTCGATGCCCGAAATCCGGTCGGTATCGACGTCCAGAATGCCCTTTTTCAGCTCCTCGAGAATGAGCTTCTCGCACTTTTCCCACACGCGGCGCGTGCGGTCGGTCGGGGGAACCAGAAAGCTGTCGTCACCCTCATAGAGCGTGTAGTTTTTCTGAATGAACGAGCGGACGTCGATGGCGCGCTGCCATTCGCCGCCGCGAAAACCGTTCCACTGGCTGTACTGCATCATTTAGACCAACCTCCAAAATATGTGTCCTGATATTGCTCACACCGCGCGCGATCCATCGCGGGCACGCCCTCGAGTGGATAGGGGAGGCCGAGCGCGGCATACTTATTGACCCCAAGCAAATGATAGGGAAGCAGCTCGACGCGCTGCGCGTTCGGCAGCGTGCGGATGTACCCGGCGAGCGCCTGCATGTGCGCCTCGTCATCGGTCACACCCGGCACCACGACATGCCGCACCCACATGGGTGTCCCGGCCTTTCGCACGGCCTCGACAAAGGCGTGCGTGCGGTCGATCGGCTGGCCGGTCAGTGCCCGGTAAGCGTCCGGCGCTTCGTGCTTGACATCGTACAAAACAAGATCGGTGTTTTGCAGAATGCCGTCGTAGTCACCCAGACCTACGCCCGCCGTGTCAATGCAGGTGTGAATGCCCTCGGCCTTGCACAGCCTGAGGCACTCGGACAGGAATTCCGGCTGCAAGAGCGGCTCGCCGCCCGAAAAGGTCACACCGCCGCCCGAACGGGTGTAGTACGGCACATAGCGGCGCAGCTTGCGCACCAGTGCCTCGGGTGTGATCTGCTGCCCGCCGCCGGTCTTCCAGGTGTCCGGGTTGTGACAGTACCGGCAGCGCAGTGCGCAGCCCTGTAAAAAGACCACCGTGCGAATGCCCGGTCCGTCCACCGTGCCCATGGATTCGATCGAGTGTAAGTATCCGGTCATTTGCTTGCTCCTTTTGCTGAAGATGCGCTTTTTTTGAGCCAAAAAGGCACAAAAAAAGCCGCACCTCCAGGCAACTGTGCCCAGACGGTCGGCAAAAACAGGATCATACTTCATGTGGTGAGCCCCACGATTCCGTCAGTCATATGATCTGGGAGTAGGATACCACGGATTTGGTATCCTGTCAAGAGCCGGGGGGCCATATTTTGTGTTGCCGCCTTGTCGGCCATCCGGGAACGGTGTATTTTTGTTATAAGTTAGTCAAAACTAACCCAAGCATGATTGTAATCTGTCTCACCGGAAAAGTCAATGGAAAAACCCGGATTTTACCCATTTCAGCACATCGAACAAGAGCGCAGCAAAAGAAGTCGCGCCGTTCCATTCGATGTGACAAAAGACAGCGCGGCAGGGATTTTTCTGTCCCCACCGCGCCATTGCATCTGCTATTAGTTATACAAAATTTATATTTTGTATAATTTTATAGATCTTCTTTGCGAACTAAAAGGGATACACCCGATATCAGGTGCATCCCTTTTATTACGCACAATATTCCCCGCCGTCTATGCCATAATAGGCATTGATTACACGGCGCGCAGCTTCTCCAAATTCAATCATCTCAGTACCGCTGCACATTCCAAAACTGGTTTTGGGCTTTTCTTCGATCTGCATGATAACCGTATGCAGCATATCTGCCCGATACGGCCCGTCTAATCTCGGTGGAATTTCGACGCCATGCTCACTTAAAAAGAGAATTTGCTCCTGCGTGGACAACTCCGAGATGCGCACACCGGTCTTGACATACTCCGGGATGTTTTGCTCTGCGGCTACTCCACATAGAATACACAGCAAAACAATGACAAAAATACGTCTTTTCATGGCTGATTCTCCATACATGGAAGCATACGCCCAGATGCTTATACTTCCTGCTTTGCCTCCACCTTTTCCTGCTCCCTAGCCTTTCTCATGCGCGCAAACACCGTGCGGCGCACGATGCAGTAGCAAGCCACATGTGCACAGACGGTCAGCGCCCACGAGATCGGGTAAGAAATGTACAGGTTAAACAGCGTGTGCTGCCACTGGAAAATCGTGAAAATCCAAATGATACGGAACAGGCACGCGCCCACGAACGAGACCAGCATGGGCAAAATGGAGTAGCCCAGACCGCGCACGCTTCCCGCGACGACATCCATCATGCCGCACAGGAAATAGGTTACGCTGACCACGCTCAGACGCATCATGCCGAACTGGATAACCTCGGGGTCACTCGAGTAAATGCCCAGCAGATGTTCACCCAGCAGGTGCGCACCGTTGCCCAGCACCAGACCGATGATGATGACCAGACCCATGCAGTAGAACAGCACACGGTCGATGCGCTTGTCGTTCTTTGCACCCAGGTTCTGACTGGTAAAGCTCAGCGAGGTCTGATAGAGTGAGTTCATCGAGGTGTAGACAAAGCCCTCGATGTTGTTCGCCGCCGTGTTGCCTGCAACCGCAATCGCGCCGAACGAGTTGATCGACGACTGAATCAGTACATTCGAGATGTTGAAAATCACACTTTGCAGTCCGGCAGGCAGACCGACCTGCATGATACGGAAGAACTTATCCCGATAAAAGTGGACGTTCTCCAAATTCAGGTGACAAACGCCGTCCATGCGGGTCAGACACATGACAATGAGCGTCGCAGAAATGAGCTGCGCAATGACGGTCGCAGCCGCCGCACCGGCAACACCCCAATCGAGTGCGACGATGAACAGTACATCACAGCCGACGTTAAACACACCGGCAAACAGCAAAAAGTACAGCGGTCTGCGCGTGTCACCGACCGCGCGCAGGATGGCCGCGCCAAAGTTATAAATCATGGTTGCGGGCATGCCGACAAAGTACAGACGCATGTACAACGTCGCCTGATCGATGACCTCTTCCGGGGTCGCCATGAGCGTCAGCATGGGACGCGAGGCCACAATACCCAGTACAATCAAAATCAGACCGCCGGCCAAACCGGTCAGAAGCGCGGTCTGTACGGTCTCCTTGGCGTCGCGGTACTCACCGCCGCCGCAAAAGCGCGCGACAAGCACGTTTGCGCCGACCGAAATACCGATAAAGAAGTTGACCAGCAGGTTGATGAGTGAGCTGGTCGCACCGACCGCCGCCATAGCCTCGCTGCCGACAAATCGGCCGACGACGACAATGTCCGCCGCATTAAACAGCAGCTGCAAGATACCCGAGCACATGAGCGGAAAGGCAAACAGCAGGATACGGCTGAGCAGCGGCCCATGGCACATATCGATTTCATACGATTTTCGTCTCATTTTTTCAGAAATCCCTCTTTTTTCCACATACCGGCCTCTGTATGCCGGTTCATCCAATCTTTTCGTCTCTATCTTATCCCTGTGTGTTGTCTGTGTCAACCCTGACCGTTTTCGGGCGCTCGGAACGGCAGAACAAATACACAATACCGGCAAGATCGGCCAGCGCCCAGCCGATCGGCACCGAAACCCAAATGCCAATCACGCCGATCTGCGGAATGGCCGACAGGGCGTAAGCCAGCGCAACGCGCGTGCCCAGGGAAATGACGGTCAGCACGACCGACATACCCGGTTTGCCAACCGCACGGTAATAACCGTACAGCAGGAACAGGATGCCGATACCGCAGTAAAACGCCGCTTCAATGTGCAGATACTGCACGCCGATGGCGATGATTTCGGTCTCTGCCGGGTCGACAAAAATGGTCATCAGCGGACGAGCAAACAGGCACACCGCACCGCCGACCACGACACAGAACGCAGCCGCGCACGCTGCCGCGCTGCGGATACCACCCCGGATGCGGTCGGCCTTGCCTGCGCCGAAGTTCTGCGCCACGAAGGTGGAAAAGGCGTTGCCGAAGTCCTGCACCGGCATGTAGGCAAAGGAATCGATCTTGACCGCCGCGGCAAAAGCTGCCATGACCGACGTCCCGAAGGAATTGACCCTGCCCTGCACCATCAGGATGCCGAAATTCATCACCGATTGCTGCACCGAAGTCAAGCCGGACAGCCCCGCGATCTCACGCAACACGCGCCCATCCCACTTTCGGTGTTCTCTCCGGGGTACAAGCTCGGGGAATCGCCAAACCGTGAACGCTGCCAGTCCCAACCCGGACACATATTGCGCAAGCACGGTCGCACCGGCCGCACCGCCCACGCCCCAATCCAGCGTGATGACAAAAAACAGGTCAAGCACGATGTTCAAGACCGCAGACACCGCCAGAAACAGCAGCGGCGTGACCGAATCACCGATCGCACGCAGCAGATTTGCAAAATAGTTGTAGAGGAAGGTTGCCGGGATGCCCAAAAACACGATCACAAGATAGGCGCGAATGAGCGGCACAATCACATCGGGAATCTGTAAAATCCACAAAATCCCGTCCATGCCCAGATAAACGATGGCGCACAACACGGCCGTCATCGCTGCAATCAGTACAAACGACAGGAATATACCGACTTTGAGCCGGTCAAAGTCCCGTTTTCCGTACTGTACCGCAAAATCCGCGCCGCTGCCCATGCACAGCCCCAACAAAATCGAGGTCAGAAAGACCATCAGCGTATAGGCCGAACCGACCGCCGCGAGCGCGTCCGCACCCAAAAAACGGCCGACTACCCAGGTATCGGCCACGTTGTATAGCTGCTGCAATAGATTTCCCGCCATGAGCGGCAGGGCGAACAAAAGCAGATTGCCCGTAATGCTGCCCACCGTCAAGTCCTGTGTTTTGCGCGTTCGCGCACCGGATAAGCCAACCGATCGCTTCATCTCAATCCCCCTTTTTTCCGTAAGTTCTATTATACGAGTCCGCACGCGCCTGCGCAATGTCCGGGGCATACAAAAAGAGAGCCGTTTGCTTCGGCTCTCTTGTCAGTCTTACGGTTTGCACCTTCCGCAAGGCGTGTATCCCTGATTGATTAACTCTTGTCGACTACCTGTGTAGGTTTTCTTATTAGACGGGCTGATCGAATCCACACTGCTGCAATCTGGATTATGGAATCTCTTGGAACTGCTGCTGGTGTTTAAAATATACGTGCTCTCCTTGCTCGTGTCCGACGGTGCTTCATCGGACACCCAACTGTCACCGGTTGCATAGTCGATGGTCACGCCCGGCTGGTTGTTGTAGACGTACACATTGAAACATACACCCTCGCCCTTGTCCTCGACCGACTGGGCTTCCATCTGTACGCCGCTCGCTACCAGATTATCGCCCTCAAAAATGGGCGTCACCCGGTACAGCACGTGGTTTTCGGTTTCCTTGACGTAGTCGGCAACCAGGTTCTCAAACGGCAGCATGCCGTCGACGTTCATGTACCGCGTGCCGGTAATCAGGTTCTGACGGTTGGCGTTCTCGCCCGTCAGCTGAAAGCCGATCAGATGGCAGCGATTATACAGACTCTTTCCGTCTACAAAATCATATTGCACACTCTGCCAGCCGGTCGGCTTGACGTTGCTGATGCTGCCGCGCTCCTCGGTCGGCATGGTCTCCAGACCGACATTGGCATACGCCACACCGCAGCGTCCCAGATCGTCCAGCGGACTGTATTCCTCAAAGCCTTCGCTCGTGAAATCCTCCGCCGGGAAACTCGGCTCGTTGTCATTGATAACCACATAGGGCTCGCCGGAAAACTCCGGAACGTCGGACAGCGCAACCACCTCAGCCGTGTTAGACGCCGTCGGTGCACAGCCGCTCAGTACCATAATCAGCAGTAAACCTACTGCAAACAGCCGCTTTTTCATCTTATGTACCTCTCTTTCGTGATTTTTTCATGGGAATGTCCCGGGAATTCTTCTTGTTCGATCAGTTTCCATTCGGATAAATCCAGATCAAAACGCATGTCGGACGGGTAAACTCGATTCCAGCGGTAAATAATCAGACCTTCCAAGCGATCGAAATAAGGCGCTAACGCCTGGTTTTCCACAAAACAATAGGCTCCATCGGGCGCTTTACCCAGAAAATCTTCCGCGATGCATAAGTTTTCCTGCTCACTATCGCAAAATTGACGGGCTGAATAAGTATTCAGCCATAGTTTGTGACCCTGCAGATGGGTCAACAGATCAGATCGCACACAGCGGTCTTGACTTAACCGCCGACCGTTAAATAACATGCCCAGATGGTCGTCTAAACAGATTGCAGCTATCATCATTTGCACTCCTTTCATATTCTCGCCCAAATGCGAAATGAAGCTTTCGCCAGCCTTTCTCGAAAGGCTGCGGGTTCTCAGGGCAGAGCCCTGAGTCGCGTCCCGCAGGACGCGAAATCCCCTTTTGATTTTCCCGTCCCCCGCAAGGGAAAATCAACTAAACTTTCGTTTCAGGCGCCGCCCGCAGGCGGCGAATCTTCCGTTCTCCGTTCATGGCTTGGCCGAACAAGTCGGCCACAGCCTTACGGGAAAATACCCCACCGGGGTATTTTCTGATTCCGCAAGGCTCCTTAGAAGGAGAACGAAGGCCAAAGGATGGGGAACCTACGGTTTGCCTCCATCGCTAAAAAATATTCCACTGGAATATTTTTTACGGTACGCTCGAAAATCGCGTACCGCCGCTCACCTCGAGCACGCACGCCTACGGCGTATTTTAAGGCGCGCTCTCGTCCCTTTGGGAACCCGTCTTCCTTTCCATCAGATATACATTTCAGCCGCCGACAGGGTGAGAATGTACGAACTCCGCACAGCGGGTGCGTGCTGTCCGGCGCTCCCGGTTGTGCTGGGGCTGCGTTGTGAATGTGAACTTTATGGAACGGCTGCGAGCCAAGTAAAGGTTTTGTACGGTCAGGGCGCTCAGTACGGCAGTATGATCTGCTTTTGCGGTGCTTATCTGCGCGCCCTGGCTTTCTTATTGCTCTATCATCCAGAATTCTCTCATAAAATGAGAATATCCTCAAGATCAAACAAAATTTTTCAGTGTGCGCGTCGAGTTATCTTCCCGGGCCGTCGCCAGTCACCTTGCGGAAATAGAAAATGTCCCGGTGGGACATTTTCCCGGAAGGCTGTGACCGGCTTGTCCGGTCAAGGCCCTAACGGAGAACGGGTTTATCGCAAATTTCCAGTCTTCTTATCTAAATCTTATATTACTTTTTCAGATAAAACAAAAAGCAGTCTTTTCAGACTGCTTTTCAGTGTGCGCGTCGAGTTATCTTCCCGGGCGGCGTCAGTCACCTTACCGATTCAGAAAATGCCC